>JAOUQA010000475.1 GCA_029879605.1 Gammaproteobacteria bacterium | reverse complement strand
AGCTCACCATTTACAAAACTCAGTATCGAGCCGTAATTAGATAAAATAATTAATAATTTCTTATCCATCATCATCACCTATTGCTGTGCTATTCCCTATAAGCCCAATTACCGGCATAGGGCAGAATAAAATAAATAAATCTCTCAAATGGTTTCCAGCTCCACCAAATCAAAGGGCTATAAACTACGATTGCATGGCATACAAAGTCTCTTGTCTTACTCATCATCGTCTTCCGGTTGAGCTTCTGCATTATTCTTGTCAACAGCTTCGTTATATTGCCGAACTAATTTAGAAATTGACCCTTCTTCACCGGGTAGGTTATCAATAACAATTAATTCTCGTATGTGGTGAGAAGGCCCAAGTAATGCGCTCAAAACATCTTTAAGTGCTTTAGCATCGACTGTTACGTTATTCATATATACCTCCTAGTGGTTAGGCTTTAATAATTCACAAATCCAAGACAGGTAAAAAAATAAAGTACAAAACATGGCGGACATATAAAAATAAAATCCTGTCTTACCTGAAATTAACTGATAACCAACAATAGCTATTAGTGCAAAAAGCCATAAATTTTTAATCTGCATCACTATCTCCAATAGACTGGCTCGTTAATTACCACCAAAAAGGCGGCTTAATATTTTCTTTTTCGCAGAAATCTAAAATCGCTGCTTTTTCTGTTGCTCCAAAACCAAAGGCTTCACCACCGTATTCACTTAAAAAATCACAGGGCGATTCAATTTCATTCCATGCAGTCCACTGCTTTTCGCAAATATCACTTTTATGCGTGAAAATACCGTTCTGCTTTTTCCAGTCTGATAAAGTCGCCTTTTGCTGGCCTATACCTTCTATTCCTAGTTGTTGCATTGCCATTGCTCGTTATTTCCAATCGCTGCCCCATCCCAAATCATTTTCTGGCAACAATGAGCAGACTGGCGGGATGTATGCGTAATTTCCAACAGGCTTATTATTCAGCTTCTCTTTTCTTTTTAAGGGGATGTCTTTATTCAGCGCAGCAACAAGGCTCATCCGGTTTAGTCTCTCAACAAGGTATTCGCGGGTGATACCCATTTCTTTCGCTTTTACTGCCAGGCTGATTATTTTCCCGTTGTCTAATAAATAACCTTCGCCTGATTTAATGCCGCCTTTGATGTAGATCATCGTTGCACCCGTTTTCTGGTTGAAATATTTAATTCGTTGTCTGTTAATTTCACACGCTCTGCAGTGTGATGATTTGTGCGTATAATATTCTGTATCCCATGGCCACCATTCGAGGCAGAGGCTGCATTTCTTTTCGCGCATCCCGTCTTTAAATCTAACAATGCCCATGCTTAATACTTTTTTCAGGCCGCGTGGGCTTGGCACCGTTGAAAAAAGTGCAGTACCTGGTCGTGTGTTCAATCGACCGTGGGTGGTCTGGTAGCATTCGTCGTTCATAGCGCCTGCTTTATAAAATAATGACAATCGGTACCAGGTGTTTCAGTATTTGCGGCTGTGTCGTTTGAAAAATATTGTTGATGTAGTTTGTCGCATTCAGCAATTAGCATCTGGGTGCCATGTAATGTTTTGCCTTCTTTTTCTGCATCGTCTAAAAATTCCTGCAGCTCCTGACTCATGCGCTGTGTTAGGTCCAGTAGATCATCAATGCGTGTGTGCAATGTTTCAGAGTCTTGTTCCAGTTTTGTAATCTGTTGATCTGGTGTGCTCATGGTTACTGACTCCTGAACTTGGTTAGCAAATTGGCAAGTTCTTTTGTTTTGGCACTGTCAAAATAACGGGCTTCTATGGTGATCTGATATTTATCATTCATCGTTATCTGGCCAAATACAGCACCTGGTTTGCCAGCGGCTTCATCTGCCAGGCAGGTTTTCTGTATTTCCATCATGGCCTCAAACAGTTGTTGCTGCTGATGTAAATAAAACTTTACTTTGAATGAATCCATTATTTTCCTTGTATTAAAAAACCAGCCGGTGATTGCTTTAAAGAGTGCTGGTAATTAAAAAATTACCGACTGGTTTTATTCGGTTAACTCGCTGGCTTTAGTGGGTTAAGTACATCGGTTAATTTTTTGGTGACCTGGATAAATAAAAACACGCGGCCTTTGTTTTTGCCTTTTTGAACCACGGCCAGTGGTGTTACTGCAATGCCAGCGGATTCGTTGTTTAATGGCTGGTTAATGGGTGCCAGGTAACATAAAAAACTGTGCTGGCTTACGGCAAAATTAAACGTGGTGACACCGGTATCATCATTTGTTGACATCACCACGCGTGCGTACATGCCACGGCCCAGCAA
>JAOUQA010000473.1 GCA_029879605.1 Gammaproteobacteria bacterium | reverse complement strand
ACGAGCGTGATTTTGCGTTTGCTACAAATTATGGCTTGCCTGTTAAACCGGTGATCCAGACCAGTGCGGCTGACGTACAGGGAAGTACTAATGTCGCGGGAGGCAGGATGCCGGGAGCGACTGAAGTCCCTGCGCCCTGGCAGGAGGCTTATGCGGAACATGGCACCTGTATCAACTCGGGTAAATATGATGGCCTGGATTTCGACGGGGCTGTTGATGCTATTGCTGCTGATCTGTCGGCGAAAAATCTGGGTGAAAAGAAAGTTACCTGGCGTCTGCGTGACTGGGGCATTTCCCGTCAACGCTACTGGGGTACCCCAATTCCCATGATTCGTTGTGATAGCTGTGGCGATGTGCCGGTGCCTGAAGATCAGCTGCCGGTAGTGTTACCGGATGACTGTGTGCCTGATGGTTCCGGTAACCCGCTGAACAAAAATGACGATTTCCTCAAATGCACCTGTCCTGAGTGTGGTGCCGAGGCACGGCGCGAGACCGATACCATGGATACCTTCGTGGATTCATCCTGGTATTTTGCCCGTTATACCTGTACTGATGCTGAGTCCATGGTCGATGAGCGGGTGAATCACTGGATGCCAGTGGATCAGTATGTCGGCGGAATCGAACATGCCATTCTTCATTTGCTGTATTCCCGTTTCTGGACCAAGGTGATGCGTGACATGGGATTAAGCAAGGTGGATGAGCCTTTCATGAACCTGTTAACCCAGGGCATGGTGATTGCACCAACATTTTATCGCCAGGGTGATGATGGCCGTCAGCAGTGGATTAACCCGGCCGATGTGGATGTGACCACCGATGAAAAGGGTCGACCGGTATCCGCCATTCTGAAAGCAGATGGTCAGCCAGTGGTGATGGGCGGCATAGAAAAAATGGCCAAGTCGAAGAATAACGGTGTCGATCCCCAGTCATTGATTGAAAAATACGGCGCAGATACTGCACGTGTTTTCATGATGTTTGCCGCACCACCGGAACAGTCGCTTGAATGGAATGATTCAGGCGTCGAAGGCGCGCATCGGTTTCTAAAACGATTATGGATTTTTTGTGGTAATAATGAAGCCGTGATTAAACTGGCGGCCCAGGCATCACTGGATTTCTCCCAGGCAACTGATGAGCAGAAAGCGACACGTCGTGAAATTCATAGTCAATTAAAACAGGCCTTGTTTGATTTTGGTAAATACCAGTTCAACACGGTGATTGCTGCCTGTATGAAAATGTTGAATGTATTGCACGATGCTGCAGCCAGTGACAATAAACAGGCGTCTCACGTAGTTATTGTTGAAGGTGTTTCAATCCTGCTGAGATTGTTATCGCCTGTTGCGCCCCATATCGCTCATAGCTTATGGCGTGAGCTGGGTTTTGGTGATGATATTCTCAGTGCGGCCTGGCCAGAAGTTGATGAATCCGCACTGGTAAGGGATTCCATTGAGCTGGTAGTACAGGTAAATGGCAAATTACGTGGCAAAATTAATGTCCCGGCAAATACTGAGAAAGAAGTTATCGAGCAGCTGGCATTAAATGATGAGAATGTAAAAGCTCATACCGAGGGTAAAACAATTCGTAAAGTAATTGTCGTACCCGGACGCCTGGTTAACCTGGTGGTGAGTTAATTTATTTTGACGCAGAGACATAGAGCAGCAGTGAGATATTATCTTTTATACAGGTGGTTACCTGCTGTGTTTATAGTATTGCTGACGTCCTGTGGTTTTCATCTGCGAGGTGCATATCAGTTACCGGCATTTATGAAAACAACGTATGTGCAGGCAGATAACCAGTCTGGTGAACTGGTGCGTTCATTAAAGCGGCGTTTGAAGGCCAATGGCATTCGTATTGTTGATGATGTACATGAAGCTGCAGCCGTGTTTGAAATTCAAACAGAAATTCTGAATAAACGTGTTTTGTCGGTTGATTCAAAAGGCCGTGCCAGGGAATATGAATTAAATTACAGTATTAACTTCAGCCTGCTGGATCTGGCCCGGGAAAATGAAACCACACTGTTACAACAGTCATTGAAACTGGAACGGGAATTTTTATTTGATACTGAAGATGTGCTAGGCAAAAGCAGAGAAGAGGCGACCCTGGTAAAGGATATGCAGCAGGATATGGTCAGGTTAATTATGTTACGGCTACAGGCTTATAATGAAAGTACGTCCCGATCAAATTAAACAGCATTTACAGAAAGGCCTGCAGGCAATTTATTTTGTTAGTGGTGACGAGCCTCTGCAGGTGATGGAAACCACCGATGCAATACGCCAGGCAGCGCGTCAGCAGGAATATAC
>JAOUQA010000472.1 GCA_029879605.1 Gammaproteobacteria bacterium | reverse complement strand
ATGAAAAGAGTCGTCTGAAAGTGGCGGTTCTGATTTTTGGTCGTTCGACACCGGTTGATCTTGAGTTCAGCCAGGTAGAAAAGGGCTAAATAAATAGAGTCAGGTAATAACCTGGTTATTGTTAAATCGGGGAGACCGAACACATGCACTTTAGAAAGCATGTTAGTACGTCGTTTGAACCCACTGGAGTAAAATTATGGCAAAAAAAGTCGAAGCTTATATCAAGCTACAGGTGCCTGCGAACCAGGCAAATCCGAGTCCACCGGTTGGTCCAGCATTGGGTCAGCATGGTGTAAATATTATGGAATTCTGTAAAGCATTCAATGCAAAAACCCAGGGGCTTGAGCAGGGTATGCCGATCCCAGTTGTTATTACGGTATATGCAGATCGTAGCTTTACCTTTATTACCAAAACACCACCAGCAGCGGTTCTGCTGAAAAAAGCCGCTGGTATAGCCAAAGGCAGTGGTCGTCCTAATGTTGATAAAGTTGGTAAGGTGACTCGTGCGCAGCTGGAAGAAATTGCTAAAACCAAAGAGCCTGACCTGACAGCGGCAGATATGGATGCAGCAGTTCGTACTATTGCAGGTACTGCTCACCGTATGGGGCTTGAGACTGAGGGGGTTGAGTAATGGCTAAGTTATCTAAGCGCATGAAAGCCATCAGCGAGAAAGTCGATGCTGATAAACAGTACACAATTGATGAAGCGCTGGGTCTGATTAAAGAATTATCCAGTGTTAAATTCAGTGAGTCAGTTGATGTAAGCGTTAACCTTGGAATTGATCCTCGTAAATCTGACCAGGTTGTGCGTGGCTCAACGGTTCTGCCTAAAGGCTCGGGTAAAGATGTCCGTGTTGCAGTATTTACCCAGGGTGAAAATGCAGACGCTGCAAAAGCAGCCGGTGCTGACGTAGTCGGTATGGAAGACCTTGCCGAGCAAATTAAAAAAGGTGATCTGGATTTTGGTGTTGTTATCGCCTCGCCAGATGCTATGCGTGTTGTGGGTACTCTTGGTCAGGTGCTTGGTCCTCGCGGCCTGATGCCTAATCCAAAGGTGGGTACGGTAACACCTGACGTGGCGACTGCTGTTAAAAATGCAAAAGCAGGTCAGGCACGTTTTAGAGCGGATAAAGCAGGTATCATTCATTGTTCTGTAGGTACAGTTAAGTTCGATGTTGATGCGCTGAAAGAAAATATTGAAGCATTGCTGGCTGATCTTAAGAAAGCCAAGCCAGCAGCTGCCAAAGGGGTTTACATGAAGAAGATTACTGTATCTTCAACCATGGGTCCTGGTCTGGCAGTAGATCAAAGCAGCCTGGATATTTAACAGGCTGCAAGGTATTTGACTAGCCGAGTCGTATCGGTGTCGTCAAAGACCGTGAGAGTGGTAACACTTAATCGGTGTCATTGTAAATGATGCTATCTCACGCAGATGGTGAAGCCGTTCATTTATTTGAATAGTAAACACCGTAGGTGGTTAAGCGAGTAATGAAAGTTAATTGCTTAACTGAAGTACTTGGCTGGGACATGACTGTTATACATGGGTTCGCTCATCAGGTCATGCTCCAACCTAACTTGGGAGTAACACACGTGCCTCTTAATCTTGAAGACAAGAAAAGCATTGTTGCTGAGGTGAATGTGATTGCTGCTGATGCGTTATCAGCTATTGCAGCTGAATATCGTGGCCTGACTGTAGAAGAAATGACTGAACTGCGTGTTAGAGCACGTCAGGGTGGTGTATATCTTCGTGTCGTTAAAAACACGTTGGCGCGTCGTGCTCTTGAAGGCACTGAGTTTGAATGTATGAATGAAGGTCTGGTGGGTCCACTGGTTCTGGCATTCTCGCAGGAAGATCCAGGTGCTGCAGCACGTCTGATTAAAGACTTTGCTAAAGAACATGACAAACTGGTAACCAGGCTGGTATCTGTAGGTGGCGAATTGCTCGCCGCTGGTGATATCGAGCGTCTGGCCAGCATGCCTACACGTGATCAGGCAATCAGCATGTTAATGGCTGTGATGAAAGCACCTGTCGAAAAACTTGCACGTACACTTAATGAAGTGCCTGGCAAGCTGGTTCGTACAGTGGCTGCCGTTCGCGATCAGAAACAAGCAAGCGCATAACATTCAGTTGAGTGTTTTACGATTTAAAAGTTTATTTTTTGGAGAATAACCATGGCTGTATCTAAAGACGATATCCTGGAAACAATTGCTAATATGTCAGTGATGGAAGTTGTTGATCTGATCGAAGCAATGGAAGAAAAATTCGGCGTTTCTGCTGCTGCTGCTGTTGCTGCTGC
>JAOUQA010000470.1 GCA_029879605.1 Gammaproteobacteria bacterium | reverse complement strand
TTAACTTATTCGCCCTTTCAAGAGACTGTTTATAAGTTTTAGACTTAACGGTAATTAATACGGGAAATACTGCCCTGTCAGGCTTGACCATGATTTCGCCTTTTACGTCATACCTGAATTTGTGAATTTCATCTTCAGAAAAACCCAAACCTGCATAGGCAGGGTTGCCAGTCACACTTACAGCAATTAACAATATAAGCCATAGCTGATTTAATGATCGACTACAAATGACTTTCAACATCCTATACATGAACTGCCTCACTTAGTGGTTTATACCTGGTTTATATCTCAAGTCCTTTCTTTATCTTAGTCAAAACCAGCTTAATTCACATAAATAAAGTGGCTATCAGGCTTAATTTGAGACTTTCAATGCAAAACACACACAGGGCTATCAGGATTAAAGAACGCCTTTCATCAAGCGGCTGATAAAATCAGTGACTGCCTGTACTCGAGCCATATGTCTCAGATCCTGGTGATAGACCAGCCAGACTTTATATGGTGTCAGATAAAATTCAGAAAATAATCGTATTAAATCCTGCCTGTTGGCAGCTATCGTATCAGGCAGTATTGCAATACCCGCACCTGCTACCACAGCATTCAGTCGTGCTACTGTACTATCACTGTGCAATACACATGGGGACTCACCCATCTGCTCCAGCAACCACTGATTTTCTGTCAGCGTCATCAGTTGTTGCCCATAAGCAATAACCTGGTGATCATCCAGTGAGCCAACATCCTCAGGCAAACCATTTTTATACTCATAATCCTTTGATGCATAGAGCGACATCGTCATATCGCCCAGGCATTTGACCACCAGGTCTGCTTCATCAGGACGAAATAATCTCAGGGCTACATCAGCCTCACCCCTGGCAAGATTCGCTGTTACTGCTGAAATATTCAGCTCTAACTGAATATCCGGGTACTGCTGATAAAATTTATCGAGTTGAGGAATAATGATTTCATGCGCCAGTCCTTCTGGCAGGGCCAGACTGACAGTACCGCTCACCTCTTCCTTGCCACCCTGGCTTAGACGCTGAATTTTAATAACTGATTGATGAATAAACCTGGACTGATCATACACGTACTGACCTTCCTGGGTCAGGATCACACCTTTAACTGATCTCTGTATCAGTTTTATACCCAGGTCTGACTCAAGCGCATCAATATAACGCCCTACTGTCGGCTGATTTGACCCCATTAACCTGGCGGCAGATGACAGGCTGCCAGACTCGGCTACAGCAAGGAAGTAACGCAACCCATCCCAGTTCATACTATTCATAATTGAATAGTATATAGTCATTTTCTACTATATACGATAAGTAAATGTATTGATAAATTTCAGACACCTGGTTAACGAATTGAGATAAACATGAATAAACAACTAACATTTCATGATAGAACCATCGACATAGAGCTGAGCCAGGCATCTATTAATCAAAGCCATCAGCTTAGTACCCGGTTAATTATTGAAATTCAGATTTATTTTAGTTGCCTGCTGGGTAAACGGCTGGCTTTTTACAGTGAAGGGCCGATAAATGGAACCCTGCAACTGGATAATGAGATTTTCAGCTCCATACTAAAAGATGCTCAACAGTTAACGGACAATGTCTATTTACGCTTTAATACAGTAATGACCAAGGACTGTCCTGTTTCAGACTATGTTGGTCCTCCACCTGTTACGGATTTCACTATCAGTAATCTTAAGCCATATGTGCCGAGCTGGTTAAAGATTGATTTCAAACACAATCAATGGTCAGGTGAATACGGCTGGCCTGCAACCAGAGCCAATGACGCCAATACAAAACAGGTTAGATCATCTGCCCAGCATAGATAACTATCTTGCCCAGAATTGAAAACCAAGAACCGTTTTATATTAAAAACAGTTTGAATTAAAAGCAGCATTATTATTTAGCTGCAAGAATTTTTTTCTGTGCCCTGTTGTAATCTTTATTCGAAATAATACCAATTTTCTCTAAACGTCGAAGATCCTTCATTTCATCAACGATCCTGATCTGCCTTGTAACACCCGATCTGTTATGTGCATAATTTATATTTTTTTGTAGCACTTCAACAAATTTCTTACACTTCTTATCCCATGGTTTATATGACAATGATAACAACGAAACACCACCTGCATAGCTCATAAAAATAAGATGATAATATGATCTGTAAAATGACAACAAAAGCATAATAAAACTAACCGTACCAAGCATTATAACAACCGACATGTGTAACTGCTGGCCAAATAACTGCGACATATACTCAAGCTTAAATATAATTACTGCAGTCAACAGGCATACAA
>JAOUQA010000471.1 GCA_029879605.1 Gammaproteobacteria bacterium | reverse complement strand
TTAGGAATACGGTTTGCCACATCAACTGGATAAAGTGCTTTTGTCGCACGAGAAAGAATCCGAGTACTAATATCAGTTCCTAATATCTCCCAGCTAAACTTTAGTTCAGCATTATCCATAATCATGGCTGTGGTATAGGCTTCCATACCTGAAGAACAGGCCGCACTCCAGATCCGAAACGGCCCTCTACGAGGGTCGAGATTCCTGACATAATTATCAAGAAAATCAAAATGTTTCTGTTCGCGGAAGAAACTGGTTTCATTAGTAGAAACCAGGTCGATCATCATCTGTAGTTCACGAGGATCGTCTTTTAACAGTGACAGGTAATCAGAGTAATTATCAATTTTATAATGCCGCAGACGTTTGGATAGCCTGCCGGTTAGTAGAGGTTTCTTTTTATCTTTAAGCGAAATACCCGCAACTTCATACACAAGATTTTGATAGGCATCAAATTCCTTATCTGTTAGTTTAACAGAGGTGTAATCAAAATATTTTTCATGTTCAGGATTAAGCATATTAACGACTTCCTATTATTGTTTTTCCCCACACTTAGCCTAAACACTAGAATATCGAATAAATCACCAGCAACATGCTTTGTTTACTCATGATTACCAGTCTGCTGTTCTGCAATCTGTTTGGCAATTGACTGCAAATCCATCGTTTCTTCCATATTCCCAGCTAATGGCAGTTCGATATCGTCGTTGGAGTTGACACGGTTAAACTGATCAATATCTTCCATACTAAGCAGGTTGTCGATATTGAGCAGAATAATAAATCCATCCTCTGTTTTACCCATCCCTTCTATATAATCTGTATTGATATTTCCGTTAAATGAAGGAGCCTCGTCAATTTGTGACTGACTAAAATCAACCACTTTACTCACAGCATCTACCAACAGACCAACTCGCTTGTTATCTCCAGCCAAATTCAATTCAACCACCACAATACAGGAGCGACGACCCACTTCAGTCGCATCTCCACCGAGTCTGATATTGAGATCAATAACAGGAATCACCTGACTGCGCAGATTGATTGCACCGTTAATAAATGCTGGCATCATAGGAACATCAATAACATTGCCGTACTCAATAATTTCCTTTACCTTCATGATGCTGACAGCATAAACCTTGCCTGGCGTCAGGAATGTAAGATACTTCTGGGCATCTTCATTCTCAACCTCAAGTACCGCAGCTGATTGAATCTCTATTGCCTTCACCATAGTTTAACCCTCATGCACATTTCCCACTTTTATGAACCCCTTCGGATTGATAAAATTTCATAATTTCATCAGGAATATTCGTTAGCGAAACCGTTTTTGTGACCCCGCCTTTTTTAACTGCTTCATTTGGCATACCGTAAACAACACAACTTGCTTCATCCTGAGCCAGGGTAAAAGCACCGGTATCATGCATTTCTTTCATCCCTGATGCCCCATCATCCCCCATGCCTGTCATAATGATGCCAAGGGCATTCTTACCTGCATTTTTGGCCACGGATCTGAACAACACATCGACTGATGGTTTATGCCGACTAACCAGCGGACCATCTACAACTTCAACAAAATATTGTGCGCCACTGCGTTTCAACATGAGGTGCATACCGCCTGGCGCAATTAAAGCTCGACCAGGTACGACCCTGTCTTTGTCGACCGCTTCTTTTACTTCAATCTCACAAATACTATTGAGCCTGCTTGCAAATGATGCCGTGAATTTTTCCGGCATATGCTGCACAATAACCATACCAGGTGAAACACGTGGCAAGGCGGTTAGGACTGATTCCAGCGCCTGCACACCACCTGTTGATGTTCCTATCGCAACAATCTGATCTGTTGTTTGTTTCATCGCACCACTAACAGGAGCCATCATGGCATCCGCAGTCAGTTTTGGCGCAGATTTTCTTTTCTCGGTTGTGTCAATTGCCAGCTTGACGTTTTTCATCCTGGCCTGTGCTGCTGATTTTATGATATCCAGGATCAACCTGGCCTCATCAGACAGAAATTCCTTTGGGTTAATCTTGGGTTTCTCGATGATATCCACCACACCTGCCGCAATGGCCTGCATAGTGGTTTCAGCGCCTTCGGTAGTTAGTGTAGAACAGATGACAACCGGTGTAGGATGCTCTGCCATAATCTTTCTTAAAAATGTAATCCCGTCCATTCTTGGCATTTCCACGTCAAGCAAGATCACATCCGGCCAGTCAGACTCCATTCTCTTCATAGCGAAAATTGGGTCATGAACAGCTGCCATAACCTCCAGTTCAGGATCTTTTTTAACTATATCAGTCAATACCTGTCGTATTACAG
>JAOUQA010000469.1 GCA_029879605.1 Gammaproteobacteria bacterium | reverse complement strand
CAAACCTCGGCTATTGATCATCCATATAAAGAAAAACACACCGGGTTTAATAATTATCAGCCACGTTGGGATAATGCGGAAAGTTTTGTTCAGGATATCTGGCCTCATGCGCGGCGTGCAGCAGATCAACTGGGTGTGTCTCCAGATGTATTGGTCGCACAGTCAGCACTGGAAACAGGCTGGGGTAAGCATGTTCGATATTTTTCCAATGGTGATAACAGTTTTAACCTGTTTGGAATTAAAGCGGATAAACGCTGGCAGGGGGAATCGATTTCATTTAATACGCTTGAGTTTAATGATGGCGCGATGCAAAAACAGCAGGCTCGCTTCAGGGCGTATGGTTCACTGGCCGAAGCCTTTAATGATTATGTGGATTTTATCCAGACTAACCCACGCTACCAGCCTGCATTAGAAAAAGCCTATAACCCAGCAGCATTTACACAGGAACTGCAGCGAGCAGGTTATGCCACGGACCCTGATTACGCTGAAAAAATTAACCGTGTTAGAAGCAGTGAATTAATACAAAGCCAGGTGGCAAAACTAAAGAATAGTCAACAACAGTCGATACTATAGCGAAGAAACCTTTATCGCTTAAGTTGATAAAAGTTTCAGAGGGAAGACAATGCCTGATATTTTGAATACATCTTTAACGGGACTGATTACCTATCAGTCAGCCCTGGCGACAACGTCACATAATATAGCCAATGTAAGTACTGAAGGGTACACCCGTCAGGATGTTGAACTGGCGACCCAGATACCTTCGAAAGTCGGTGATGAATTTATTGGTAATGGTGTCTATACCGAAAATATCCGTCGCATTATCAATGAGTTTGTTACGGAAAATATTCGTGACTTTACTTCAACCACATCACGAATGTCTATTTTTCAGGAATACGCCTCCCGAGTTGAATCACTTATTGCTAATGAGCAGGGTGGATTAATGCCGGCAATGGATGGATTTTTTAACGCTTTAAATGATGTTGCAAATGACCCGGCAGCTTATCCTCCAAGAGTAGCCCTGATGGGTGCCGCTGAAATTCTGGAGCAGCAGTTTCATTCACTGGGTAGTGAGTTACAGAACCTGGAGCAGGAGGCCGATGAACGCATAAGTTTTACTCTTAATGAAGTAAATGCTTTAACCTCTGATCTTGCCCGTATCAATGAATCAATCTTACGGGTCGCTGCAGTCAACCAGGAGCCTAATGATTTGCTTGATCAGCGTGACCTGGTGTTAAAAAAATTAGCTGAAAAAATAACTGTTACCGTGATAGAGCAACGTGACGGTACCTTAAATGTACTTATGGGTTCAGGGCAGTTACTGGTAACAGGTACCACGGCTTTAAGACTGGGTGCGCAGCCTGATCCGGCTCAGCCTGACCGATTAACTGTACAGTTACAAAGTATTGGTGGTTCACTGGATTTAACCCATACAGCAATCGGTGGTGAACTGGGTGGTCTACTTGATTTCCGTAATAACCTGCTGGATCGAGCTCAGAATACACTGGGTAGAACTGCCATCGTACTGGCTGAAACATTTAATCAGCAACATGTTCAGGGTATGGATCTAAATGGTGATATGGGTGTTAATTTTTTCAGTAGTGTTGGTGTTGGTAATCTTCGTGGCAGTGTGGGAGGTGATTATCTCAACCAGGGATTTGAAGTAGGTGACACGGTCAGTTTTGAGCTGGTTTTTGATGGCCAGACAATGCCGATTAGTTATACGATTGCAGCACTGGATACGAACCAGGATATTGCCAATGGCATTATCGCAGATATCAATGCGCACGCGAATGTTACGGATAACCTGGACGGTACCTATACCCTGGCCGGAGGAAGTACCACGGGTGTCACAATGACTTTCCAGTTAAATGGAAGCAATATTGAATTTGAATCAGCCGGTGGCCCCAGTTCACTGGGAAATAATCTGCTTATAAATAATATGCTGGATGACAATGCCGGTGGTTCGGTTAATGCATGGTTAACCCTGGGGAATATTGGTGCCAGCAGTACAACATTCAGTCCGGCCATAGTCAGTGTGGGTGCGCCGGCAACATTCATTGGTCCCAGTAATGCAGCTATTCCAAATTTAAATAATACGGGTACAGGCCAGGTATATTATTCAATTACCGATGTAACCGCGTTAACAGTATCAGATTACCAGGTCGATTACGATGGTGTTAACTATACAGTGCAGCGCCTTTCAGATAACGTCATTGTAGCTTCTGCAGCCACGGGACCATTTAATGTCGATGGTATTGATATCACGATTGGTGGTCTGGTAAATGCAGGTGACTCATTTTTTATG
>JAOUQA010000468.1 GCA_029879605.1 Gammaproteobacteria bacterium | reverse complement strand
ACAGTTTGCAGAACTTTTCACCAAACTGGAACATGGAGATGAAGTGGGTATAGTACCGGTTTCAAAAGACCTTTAAAAACTTTATCCAGTCACAATTCTATTTGCAACGTACAGAAACCAGAACAGAACTAGAATAAGTCTTCATGTAAAAATAACCTGGGTCAATCAGCTGACGAACCGTTTGGATTAAATTCTGTCCTATAGTTAATTCAATACGAAAAAAATATTAAACCTGGCGTGAAAAAACATACTATTCATGTTCTTTTAATTATTACTGGCTGGATCTCATTTGCCCTGGGAGTACTGGGTATTTTTCTGCCTGTGTTACCCACTACCCCATTTATCTTACTGGCTGCCGCCTGTTTCGCACGTTCATCAGAACGATTTCACGACTGGTTATTGAATCACAAATACTTTGGCAACATTATTAAAAATTTTGAAAATGGACTGGGCATCGAACCCAGAATACGCAACCGGGCAATCGTCATCATGTGGATGGGGATGATCTCTTCCATGATGATTATTTATAATATCTGGGCAGCCGTCATCATTTCCGGCAGTGGCATATTAGTAACCATTTACCTGTTCCGATTGCCAGCTTATCAACCACCAGAAACCATTCAACAATAAAACCTTTTACCAAAAAAACCTGGTTTTATATTGTCATTAATAGATCTTGCTCAAGCATTTCAATCTGACATGATATAGTCTTGTTGAATTTTATAATTCATAAAGGTAAAAATTCATGCAGTCTGGTCCCAGGGAAATTACCACACCATTCAGACCCATCCCCCTTGATGTACCTGAAGGCATGGCACCAAATGAATTTTTTAACAGCACAGAAAATTTAAATGACCTTGAGCACAATAACGGACTGTTAGTTAACCCGGAAAATTTACTGCTCTATCGCAAAGCACTGGGCCACAGTAACGAATTTGATACCTCGATCATCTATAACACTTCAAAATGTATTCTTGACCCCTTAGGGCGTCCTGTACGACGTACCCAGGTTCCAGACAATACCCGGCATGCCTGGAACCGTATGAACCAGATCATTATTGAATACATGCTGGAAAAATACCCTGATCCATCCCAGCACCTGGTACTGGCCGGGGAAGCCAGCCTCGATGCTACCTGGCCCCTGACCTCCCCCGGCGTCCCCAGCATCCGTATGCTGCATAATCATTTTATTGTCTTCAACAAACAGGAGCTCAGTGAGGCAGATTTTGCCAACTCAGAAGATCCTAACCTCACCGATGGTGGACAACACAGTTTATTCCAGTCCTATATGCATGATGTTTACAGTGATTTCTTTGCTTCCCTCGACTTTAATATTCTTGAACTGACCAGCCCCGGTGCTTCACGTATCGAATTAACAGGTTACCCCCAGGGTCTGCCCTGCTGGAAAATCAAAGGGGGCATAGATGCTTTAAGGGATATCCAGTTCTGGAAGGAATATGACCAGGTATTAAAGGGTTTCATAGATTTTTATCGCACCTTCTTCTCCCAGGTTTCAACACGCAATGCTCCCATGCCTAAAAATGTCTATTTCCCAGAACAGGTAGAAGCTAAATTATTATTCAATAACTGTTTTCTCAGCACCGCCAAGATTGTGCGCGACCAGTGTATTGTTGATGCCAAGTACGCCAACTCGATTCGCTGGCAACCGGCTTTCAAACAGCTCATCTACCGAAATGATGATGGTGACCTGATCGTTACCATCAGCCAGAATTCCATAGGCAATGCCATTACTGAATTACTGGGTGTTGTGGTTAAGCGCATTCCCGATGCAGAGGCCTATGAAAAATCCGAGCCTGCCCTGATACAGAAACTGCTGGAAGTCAGGGAACGATTGATTGCTGCTGATCTGGGTGATGGCATAAAGACGCCTTACTGGGAAGCATAGCTTAAGACCTGATTCACGCGGAGACAGACCTGGTTTTTGGGTCTGTCCCTTGTAGTGCTACTCTTGCAGCTGATTTACCCGGGGATGGACCGCCGCTTTCTGGCGCTCCGTCCCCCGTACTTGAATACCACTCAACTTGATAGAACCCCCCCGTGACTCTGTCGATACTTCAGCGGTATGGCCGACCAGGGACAGAGCGTAAAAAGCAACGGTCTGTCCCCACGTAATGAGGCCTCAGGTTAAATCAATATCAACTTTCTAGTAGCGGTTACGCCCGACAGATCGAATTTTTTACACCTGTTTTATGTGCATTTTTTCCCCATTTTGACGATTATCAACAAAGCGTCTTATTTTAATAAATGATAATGAGAACCCATCTTATTTAGAAACCGTGTTTATT
>JAOUQA010000467.1 GCA_029879605.1 Gammaproteobacteria bacterium | reverse complement strand
CATTCACAGCTATTTTTTGATGATGCTTTCGCAACCAGGAGCTGGCGGTTGCCGCCGTTAAAATACACCAGACCGCAAACAGGGCACCCGGCAATGCAGCTTCTGGTGGGAAGTGTTTCAGCGCCAGCGCCACACCCATGCCGGCATTTTGCATACCCAGTTCAATCATTAATGTAATGCGATGATGCTGATCAAAACCATACACTCGACTGAGAAACCAGCCGATGAGGTAACCGAGAATATTCACCAGTATGACCCCAAGGAATACCGGTAATGCCATATCTGCAATTCGTTCCTGGTTAGCGGCAACGGCATAACTACAAATTACAATAATCGCTATGGCTGCAACACCCGGTGCATACGAGCGCGCCTGTACTAACCGCTTACCCAGGTAAGGCTGTATAATCATACCCAGTGCTAATGGAATCAAAACCGTTAATAAAATCGTTTTCATTAATGGCCAGAAATCAATCGGCATAATGGCGCCACCCAGCCACTGCACAAGAAAGGGCGTTAACACCGGTGAAAGAAATGTAGCCACTGTTGTTAATGTCACTGAAAACGCCACTGCACCACCGGCCAGGTAGACAATTACATTACTGGCCATAGCACCTGGTGCGCAGCCAACGATAATAAAACCCAGTGCAATGGCAGGTGAAAATCCCGGGTATTGCGCCATGACAAAAGCCAGTAAAGGCATAACACTAAATTGTGTCATTACTCCCAGGCCGATTCGTTTTGGATGACTTAATTCTGTTTTCAAATCCTTTGCTTCAAGCACCAGGCCAAGGGCGAACATGGTCGCTGCAAAAAACCAGAGAAAATAATTTTTAAAAATTAAAAATATTGGCGGATACAAAAATGCCAGCACTGCACACAGCAAGGTCAGTATAGCCAGCTGATTCGCAATAAACTGAAAGAATGATTTCATATACGGCTTATTGCTCTATCTTGAGACTGGTAATAATTTCGATGATTTCATTTTCAACCCGTGTAAGAATTTTTTTAGCCGGGCTGTCAGCTGCAATTACGGTTGGACGTGCAAACAACACTGTAGTTATGCTATTTTTTTCAGTCAATGTCAGCCTTAGAGGACACAGGGCTAGCATAGCTGGATCAGCATTACTCACTGCATTGGCATACCAGCCATTACAGAACACCATGGATCGAATACCATCCAGCTGGTTACGGTTGTAGTTATCACCCCATTTTTCAGCGAACCGGGACAGGTTTTTACCGATGTTAGCTTCAAAAACCACATAGAAACCTTCATCTTCCAGCGCCTTGTACAAACGGTCATATACCTGTGACATTGGCTGATGAATACTGTGCTGAAAAACATTCGCTGTCTCTGCATTTGTTACCGATGAGCACAAAAAAAGCGTCAAAAGCACGATTTTATTGATTATTTTCATAACAACCCCTGTCACCGCCAGTTAAGTCTGGCTAAAATACCTGCTAATCAACCTTATATCAATTGGATAAGCATTGTGACTACCAGTCCATACCCGGCTTTACGTATGCGTCGCATGAGACGCCATGACTTTAGTCGTCGCCTGATGCGTGAACATCACCTGACTGCCGACGACTTTATTTATCCCATGTTCATCCTGGAAGGCAAAAAGCAACGGGAAGCCGTACCTTCAATGCCAGGTGTTGAACGTGTCAGTATTGATTTACTGCTTAAGGAAGCTGAAGACTGCATGAAGTTGGGTATACCAGCCATAGCATTATTTCCGGTAGTACCACAGGAAAAAAAATCCGATGATGCAGCCGAAGCCTATAACCCGGATGGTCTTGCACAACGAGCCGTTCAGGAACTAAAAAAAGCATTTCCTGAACTGGGTGTAATGACCGATGTAGCACTGGATCCTTTCACCAGCCATGGTCAGGATGGATTAATTGATGACACCGGCTATGTAATGAATGATGAAACTGTCGAAGTATTAATCCGCCAGGCAGTTTCCCACGCCGAAGCCGGAGCCGATATTGTTGGCCCTTCAGATATGATGGATGGCCGGATCGGTGAAATTCGTTACGCACTGGAAGAGTCCGGTCATATTCATACCCGCATCCTGTCCTACGCAGCAAAATATGCTTCCAGTTTCTATGGCCCATTCAGGGATGCAGTTGGCTCATCAGCCAATTTAGGCGGTGGCAACAAATACAGCTACCAGATGGATCCAGCCAATTCCGACGAAGCCCTGCGTGAAGTAGCGCTGGACCTGGAAGAAGGTGCGGACATGGTAATGGTCAAACCCGGTATGCCCTACCTGGATATCATACGTCGTATAAAAGATGAATTTGGCGCACCACA
>JAOUQA010000466.1 GCA_029879605.1 Gammaproteobacteria bacterium | reverse complement strand
CTCACTCTGAAAGGGTGTCCTTCCAGAATAATAAGCTATCTTATAGACATTTATAAAAATATTGAAAACTGTCTGATAATTCGTGATATATTTTTTGGTGCTAACTCACATAGACAAAATGAATATCGATCAATGACTCTTGAGAATTTGACTTGCAGACTTAATATTGCCTTTAAGTGGATGAGTGAGAGATGTGATCTTCCATGGACAAAAAAATGGAAAATAAAAGGTGATCCAAACGGCTTGGTATTTTCTACAGAGAAATCAATAAATTGTCACGATATTGCTGAGGCTCATGCAGTTGCTCATGAACTAATGGCTATTAGAGCATTTGGTGATAAGGAGTGTTTTACTCAACGATTAAATAAAGTACTTGAATCTAGTTATAAAATTGGTATCGAAATAGGCAGAAAAGGTCTTCAGAAAATTAATGGTTTTGAATTTTCCCCATTGCTGTTACTTCATAGAGGATTATTGGCATTTTGTACTTGTATAGACTTGACAGTTGCAGAGGATTATAACGGAGACCTTTTTATTGAAGATCATCTCCCATGGTTACAATTTGAACAGATTGATATATTCTCAGGGAGTTTTCATTCTGTTGCTGCTCAGGCATTAAACCTGCTGAATACAAAGCATATTTATCAAAACGGCTCGAACTGGGGCTGTCTTAAAAAATTTAATGATATAGATAACACTGACTTGCAAACGATTTATAATAACATGGTCTGGCTGGGAATGGATCTTCAAGTTCATGCTTTTCATCGCAATTCTAAAACGAATCGATCTTATATTGTGGATTATTTGTCTAATAAAGATTTTGCCTATGACCAGGTTAATAAAAAATTAATTGACAATAACTATTTGATTGAATATAGTAATAGTTTGATCTATTATTGTATGGATCTGCCAAAAGTATACGGAGGACAGTGGAGCGAACTGATGGCTATTGGTTTTGGGCAATTAAATAATTCAATCATGCAGCTATTCTGTCACCTTTTGAACGGTGCACAAAAGAGAAACACTATCGCCCGTTTCCTAAGAGAACAAGTGCCGAATCCAGATATCATAGCAAACAAATTAAATAATTCCATTCATAAACAATGTTCTGAAATGGAGATTAAAGAAGACGAAGCAAACCAAATCGCCAATAGAGCATCAAAAATACTGAAGCGTTTAATTGAAAACGGAAAGTTTGGTGAAAGTGGAGAAGCTGGATTTTTAGTTAACAATCATGGTCGGTTTATCATCTAGTTAAGAATGAGGTATACAAAAAAAGAAAATTTCGAAATGAAGCAAAAGTTTAGGTAAATTGTTAGATTAATTATGAAAGATGTATTATCGAATAAAAATTAAGTAATGTGTAGGGTTTTATGCTCTTTCTGGAGGGTAAATGAGTGATAATAAGCAAAAAACAATGACCGGATGGTATAATCCTTTTAAAATAATCAAAACAGGCATTCAGGTTGCTATATCAGAAGTGTTAGGTACCAGATCTGATTATAGACAAATAGAATCACTAGCAGTAGAACAAGAAATTTTCGATAAAAGTAACCAGCCAAATAATGAAATATGGATAGACTATATTGCAGATACTGGTGATGGCTGGAATTCAACATATTCAGTAGCTTATTTATTAGCTAAGAAGTCATTGAAATTTCCTGGGTTATATGAGGATGAATTACAAAGAGGTAAAATTCTAATTATGGGTGGAGACGAGGTATACCCATCTGCAAGTCGTGAAGAATATAAGGATCGTTTGATTGGTCCTTTTGATACCGCCATGGAAAGAAGTACAGCAAAAGATCTTGAATTATTTGCCATACCTGGAAACCATGATTGGTATGACGGCTTGGTAAGCTTCACAAGACTTTTTTGTCAAGGAAGAGTCTGGGGTGGTAGAAACACTGAACAAACAAGAAGTTATTTTGCCTTAAAATTACCTAATAACTGGTGGTTATTTGCTGTTGATATACAACTTGAATCTGATATCGACAAGCCTCAATTAGATTATTTTAAAAGGATAATTAATAAAGATGTTCAAGAAAAAGACAGAATAATAATCTGTACACCAGAACCCGATTGGATATTTAGTAATATATATGATAAATCACTTGAAAATAATTTAGCACATCTAGAAGAGATAATTAATAAAAAAGCTACTATTCCTGTTACTCTATCAGGAGATCTTCACCATTACCGGCGCCATGTGGATAAACAAGGTTTTCATAAAATCACTGCTGGTGGTGGTGGTGCTTTCTTGCATCCAACAAATGGTCCTGATGTAGATGAGATTGAACTGGGTTCTAAAGATAAAAA
>JAOUQA010000464.1 GCA_029879605.1 Gammaproteobacteria bacterium | reverse complement strand
TATGTTGTTGCTGAAAAAAATGCTCAATATGAGAAGCTACAACAGGACCTACATCGGGCACCAGTTGTAATTCATCACGACTGGCAGCAATAATTTTTTCCAGTGAACCAAAATATTGAGCAAGTGCTAACGCAGTCGCTTCACCAACTTCACGAATACCCAGCGCATAAATAAATCGTTCCAGGCTGACTTCCTTACTTTTATTTAATGCCTGTACCAGGTTTTTCGCTGACTTCTCACCCATTCGTTCAAGCGAAGACAATTGATCTACTGTTAACGTATATAGGTCATTCACATGATCAATCAATTTTTCATCAACCAGTTGCTCGACCAGCTTATCCCCGAGACCATCCACGTCCATGGCTTTACGGGAAGCAAAATGTTTTATTGATTCCTTACGTTGCGCAGCACAGAACAGTCCTCCGGTACAACGCGCAACGGCTTCACCTTCTTCACGAATTACATCTGACTGACACACCGGGCATTGACCGGGTAATACAATTTTTCTGGCAGCTTTTTTTCGTTGACCCGGAACAACACTGACCACTTCCGGTATAACATCGCCTGCCCTGCGAACGATAACAGTGTCACCAACACGAACATCTTTACGCTCTACTTCATCCATATTGTGCAGTGTTGCATTACTCACTGTCACACCACCGACAAATACAGGTTCAAGTCTTGCAACCGGTGTAATAGCTCCTGTACGCCCGACCTGGAACTCCACATCATTCACTACAGTAATTTCCTCCTGCGCAGGAAACTTATGCGCAATGGCCCAGCGCGGCGCTTTAGCAACAAAACCAAGACTTTTCTGCCAGTCAAGATCATTAACTTTATAAACGATGCCATCGATATCATAAGGCAGGGCATGACGTTGAGCTGATAATTTTTCAAAATACGCCAGGCATCCCTGTACGCCTTTTACAACTGCTCTTTCCTTACATAAAGGCAATCCCCAGCCAGCTAATCTATCTAGCAATTCACTGTGAGTTCGAGCTGATGCCTGACCACTGATCTTACCAACAGAATAACAATACATGGCCAGCGGTCGACTGGCTGCAATCTTCGGATCCAGTTGCCTTAATGAACCGGCTGCTGCATTACGAGGATTAGCAAATGTTTTTTCACCCCTGGTAACAGCATCTCGATTCAGTTTTTCAAAACCGGCTTTAGGCATAAACACTTCACCCCTGACTTCCAGCACATCCGGATAATCATCACCCTGAAGATGCAGAGGAACGGCACGAATCGTACGAACATTCTGAGTAACATCTTCACCGGTCGTACCGTCACCCCGGGTGCCAGCCCTGATGAGAACTCCATTTTCATATAATAAACTGATTGCAAGCCCATCAAGCTTGGGCTCAGCGGCGAACTCAATCGATTTCTCGATACTAAGCCTGTCCTGTACACGTTTATAAAAAGCAGTTAGTTCTTCGTCATTGAATACATTATCCAGTGACAACATAGGCACTTCATGTTTAACCTGGGAAAATGAATCCAGGGGCTTATCACCCACCCGCTGAGTCGGTGAATCTGATGTAATCAGATCAGGAAACTGTTTCTCGATCGCCAGTAGTTCACGGTATAAACGATCATACTCAACATCGGGAATTTCAGGCGCATCCAGAACATAATACTGATAACTATGATGATTAAGAAGCTGACGAAGTGCCGATGCTCTCTGGCTGGCTTTATTGATATCTGACATTATTTAACTGGTATAACAGGTTTAAATATTTGCAGATAAACGCCCATCTGCAAACCCTTTAGCTTTTTCGCGCATTAACTTAACTGAACTTTCATTCAATAACATACGATCCTGGCCGCATAACTGGGCACCTAGCAGGCCAGCCATTTTATGTGCACACAACAACATATCATCCACAGTTTTAACAGGATCTGACACCATGCTTAACTGGGTAAATAAACTGACACCACGGGTTATATGACTATTGATCTGATCAATATCAAACCAGCCAGGTTTTCTCATATCCGAAAGACTGAACATAATCTCACCATCACTCGCAAGACGATGAAAAATTTTCATATCACCATACTGTAGATTATTGCCCAGGCAGGCACTATAGATATGTTCACCCTTAATAACCCTGTCTTTTGCAACCACAAGAAAAACAGATATAACATCATTAACAGACTGAACAGTTTGACTGCTCTTTTCAGACGAAGTACCTGAGTCATGCCCAGACGTAGCACTGTTCATATCACCCTGTGATTCAGGCTTATCAGGCTGATTAACTTCATTAATATTACTGTCATCACTAACTTCATTTATATCGGCCAGTGAATCAGTTTCAG
>JAOUQA010000465.1 GCA_029879605.1 Gammaproteobacteria bacterium | reverse complement strand
CCGGTGGTAAATAATAGTCCTGTAATTGCCAGGCCAAAGTTAACAGCCAGCATGATGCCTCCCTGAAAGGCTTCATGATTTAGACTGAACAGGCCGATAATTAAAATACCCGTATGTGAAATAACTGCAAAGGCTAGTAATCGGCGTAAATTATTTTGCATTAGCGCCAGCAGTGCGGCATAAAAAATACCCGTGACTGCAAAGGCCATTACGTATTCATGCCATTGAATGACTGCATCAGGAACCAGCGGAAAGACGAAACGTAATAAAGCATAAGCGCCTACTTTAAGGCCAAGTAAAAGCACAGGTGCAATGGCGACCATGCCATGTTCAGCGGCCATGGGTAACCAGCCATGAAGTGGAAAAACAGGCATACGAATAGCCAGGCCATAGAATAGTAGAAAAAACAGGATTGATTGCAGGCTCTTATCAACCGGGTGAGCCAGGAGTTCAATCAGATCAAAACTCCAGTAGCCAGTGGCGTCTGAAAAAATCCAGCCCAGCATAGTAACGCCGATTATTAATAAAACCAGGCTGGTTAACATAAATTGTAAGTAGCGAGACAAAGCCAGGTCTCTGTCTGGCGAGGTGGCCCATTCCCAGTGAATAAAGCCTAAAATTAATAGCTGTACTGTTGAAGCAAGGATAAACCAGAGGAGATTAAGTGTAGTGTACTGACTCATTAAACTTGCTAAAACTATAAATATTAATGTCAGAAGCAGTTGTCGTTTTTCCAGTGGAACGACATAGCTGTAAAGAACAATCATCAAATTTAAAATAGCTGTTAGCAGAATAAATAGAACGCTCATGCCATCTACTGCGGCATGGTATTGTAGTGCTGATACAAGCGTTACATGTTCTGCAAGCTGTAGGCTGACATTGCTAATGTCGTAAAGAAGATATAATTTGATCGCCAGTAATAATTCAATAACAGCAGCGGTAACGGTAAGAGCAAATAGTTTCTTGTGATCTTTAAGAAAAAATACAAGAGCTGCAATCACCAGGGGAAATAACTGTAAACTGGCAAGTACAGGAAAGCCAGCTTGTGTAGACCAGTGTAGTTCAGTTATAAGCATATTAAAGTATCACAATAAATGTAGTGACGATTAAAATAAGTAAGTAACGAGGCTGGCTTAGTAGTTGTTCAATATGTAATACATAACCACCCAGGTGATGTATTAATTTAATTAGTCCTGTATCGCCGCCTTTTAAAACCAGGTGATCTTCAAACCAGCCAAGTACTGATGCTAGCCATTCCATAGACTTACCAGCCATGCCCTGTCCTTTACCAATGCGATTGGCTGCTTCTGCCTGGTCAAGAGTGGTAATAGTACTGGCCTGTACAGGTAGTCCAACAACTCTATTAACGACTTTTTCATCAAAATTGCGCATATCCCTGGCCAGTTCGTGAGTAGGTTTAACAAGTAACCAGTCGGTTAGGTGGTCGAGCCAGAATCGATTGATACTGGCTGTGTATAGCCAGGGTAGGCGCTTTAATAGTTGTGAGACTTCACGTGTGGGTCGATGCATTAAATGCATATGTGCAGGTGCTAGTAAAAATTGATATGCACGCCAGATTGCATGTAAAACCAGGTACCACGAAGCCAGGTCAAAAAGATTGAGACCACAGAGAGTTAACATCACGCCAACATGGAATGTAACAGAGAAGATCAAAATGCTTTTAACGTCTGTTTGTACCAGGCCGCAGAAAAAACCATAAAGTGCTGTAGTCAGGCCAAGAATAACTAATAAAGGTAATAAGGCAGCATCAAGAATAAATAGATGCTGGATGCGTATGATTAAATAAATACCAGCATGAACCATAAGAGAGCCATAAAAAATTGCACTTGAGGGAGTAGGGCCTTCAAGCGCTCGAGCAATCCAGGGTGAAAAAGGAAACATTGCAGATTTTGCCAGTGCAGCAATAAGAAAAGATCCTGCAATTAAACCAATTTGTAAACTGGTCAGGTTTTTACCTGATAAAATATCATTCCATTCAACGCTACCAAGCCAGATAAAAGACAGGGCAAACGCAGTAATAAAACCAGCATCGCCTACTCTATTGGTAATAAATGCGCGGTTGGCATTTTCAGTTGCAGTGTTGCGAGTAAATGAGTATGAAATAAGTAAATATGAACTTACACCCGCTAGTTCCCAGCCAATGAATGTTAGAACTGCGTTTCCTGACATAACAATCAGTAACATGGCGCCGGTAAATAAATTTAATATCATGAAAAAGCGCTGGTAGCCGGCTTCACGATGCATATAGTTGATTGAGAATTTAATGGTAAGTAATGAAATGACTGCGACCAGTGTGGCCAT
>JAOUQA010000463.1 GCA_029879605.1 Gammaproteobacteria bacterium | reverse complement strand
GTTATATCAAGATGGGACTGGGTAGTTATTAATCTTTAACAGTTAATAATTTTCAGCAACAAAAAAGCCGAACATAAGTTCGGCTTTTTTTACCTCTAAACAAATATTCTGACTGTCTTTTATCGGCCAATAGCGGACTCTCAGTAGAAATAAAAAAGGCGACTAAAAAGCCGCCTTCAATGACCATTATGATTTAACTTTTTATGCTCTCTTACGTCGAGCGAAACCAATTAAACCAATTAAGCCCGAGCCAAATAACCAAGCTGCAGCCGGTACAGGCACAGCGGATACTGTGCCTTCAAAATGGTACTCAAATTGTACACCGCCAAAACCTGTAGGGGAGCCTTCTTCCACTGTGGTGCGATAATCCAGTGTATAACTGTGCCCATAAATACCATCCCAGACAAAATTAGCTATACCATCAGTGAAGCCTTCACCCCATGCCCCTGAACCAAAAGGGATGTCTTCAATGCCGTTCCACGGCCAGTTGAAGCCACTGAAATCCAAACCAGTTTCTGTGCTGCCAGTTATTGGTGAGGTTGTATATTCCTGTCCTGTGTTGCCGAACCATGAATAGGGAGCGGTAATTCTGTTCCAATCTGTTTCAAGTGGTGCCCCGCTATGAGTAGGTGTGCCAGTTCCCTGTATTATGCCAATAATAAAGCCTTCAGTACCTTGATGAAGTGCCGTTTTTTCAAAACCAGAAATTACGCCATCCCCATCGGTGTCAGCTGCAAAATAAGATCCGGTTACATTGCTATCAACATAAACACCTGAGTTAATCGATAATCGATCACCAGTATTGACAATAGCGGCCTGCGTAGTTAGGGCGTTAAGACTAAGAGCGACTGAAAGGGAAAGCTGAAGAGAATGTAATTTCATGATATTTCCTTTAATTTATCATTTTTATTGTTTCAAATCATATTTAAGCAAAATTTATGCCTTGACATTAAAAACAACAGCCAATCAATAAGATAGTGAAATATCGGTATTACAGTAATTTATAAAGTGTAAATAACACCATAAAAAACATAGCCTATAAGACTTTCAAATCTGAATATCTTTACAGTTGGTAAACGTCCGCTTTGGATTGCGGTTTCAACCGGTCGATGCAACACATTGATTAAATCGTTCAGCTGGTGTTTCATAGTTTAATGTTTTTCTGGGTCGTTCGTTAAGTTTTCTTGCTACCGCATTTAACTTTATTTGTGAGTGTACTGACAAGTCTGTCCCTTTAGGAAAGTATTGTCTTAGTAACCCATTTGTATTTTCATTGGAACCTCGTTGCCAGGGATTTTGTGGATCACAAAAAAAGACTTTAATATCTGTCGCCAGGGTAAATCGTTTGTGTTCTGCCAATTCTGAACCACGATCCCATGTCAGTGATTTATATAATTCACGTGGTAATTTATGTGCCTGTTTGATTAACGCATCAACGACCGTCTTGCTATCTTTACCATTAACTTTAGCTAATAAAACATAACGCGTATTTCGTTCTACCAATGTCGCTATCTGGCTATTGTTACTTCCCATTATCAAATCGCCTTCCCAATGACCAGGAACAGCACGATCTTCTACAGATGCTGGACGCTCACTGATAGAAACCGCATCGGTAATTTGTCCATGATCAGGTGTTTTCTGCGTATGATGACGTGAGCGGCGCATGGCACGTGTTCGTCTTAAATGCTGCAATAATTCCTTTTTCAAAGCCCCTCGAGCTTGTATATAAAGGCTGCGATAGATCGTCTCGTGTGACACCTGATAGTTCTCATTATCCGGATAAGCCTGTTTAAGCCACCCGGCAATTTGCTCGGGTGACCACTCTAACTGGAGTTTTCTTGTGACAATACGCGCAAGTGATCGATGCTCAACGAGTTTACAGGTTTTAGGGCGATGTGCACGATCCCAGGCGGCTTTATCAGCCTGACTCGCCCTGTATTTATCCAAACCATTATTACGGCGGATTTCTCGACTGATGGTTGATGGTGCTCGATTCAGTGAAGTTGCAATGGCCCGGAGAGACTGACCTGTGGCAATACCACGAGATATTTCTTCGCGTTCGGCTAAAGACAGGCATCTTAATGATCGTTGACGCGGAGTAGGTCTGATGCCACCCGATTCAGCAATAATGCGCTCAATTGATGAATGATAGCGATTAAATAGCCTGGCTATAGAGCCCAGTGTCTCGCCTTTCTGCCAACGATCCCACATCATGGCTTTTTGTTCTTCGGTGTAATAAATTCTTGGTCGTTGTTTCATATTCAACACCCTCCTCTTTATACTTAGAGATTAGGTGTTGCATCGACCGGTTGAAACCGCAACCCGA
>JAOUQA010000058.1 GCA_029879605.1 Gammaproteobacteria bacterium | reverse complement strand
TGGCCATCTGCTGCTCGCGCATCTGGTCCAGCCGTTCACGGGAGCAGTTGCAGTAATAGGCATGACCCGAATCCAGTAACTGCTGGATGACTTCTTTATAGCGATCAAAACGCTGGGTCTGGTAATAAGGCCCTTCATCATGTTCCAGCCCGAGCCACTCCATACCATCGGTAATGGCATCCACCGCTTCCTGGGTGGAACGTTCCCGGTCCGTATCTTCGATACGCAGGATAAAGTCACCGCCCATTTTTTTTGCATAAAGCCAGGAAAACAGCGCTGTACGGGCACCACCAATATGTAGATAACCGGTGGGGCTGGGGGCAAATCGGGTACGGACTTTCATAATGACCTTAATTAATCGATTAATTTATCTTGAGATTGCCTCGTCACTTTGTGACTCGCAATGACAGCCGTCTATTTACGGCTAAAACGCGGGGTGTAGTATAAGACCAAATTCTGATTGAATCATCTATTAAGATCCCTCGACTTCGCTCGGGACGACAAAAAACGTAGGATATCTCGACCTTACCCTGAACGACAAAAAAATGCCGGATCCCTCGATGGAGTTTATCCTGAGCGTAGCCGAAGGACTCGGGACGACAAAAAGCGTCGGATTCCTCGACCTGCCCGGGACGACAAAAAACGTCGGATATCTCGACCTTACCCGGAACGACAAAAAACGTCGAATACATCGACCTTGCCTGAGACGATAAAAAAAGCATCGGATACATCGACTTCGCTCGGGACGACAAAAAAGCATCGGTTTCCTCGATGGAGTTTTTCCTGAGCGTGGCCGAAGGACTCGGGACGACAGAAAAGCGTTAGATCCTTCGACCAGGCTCAGGATGACAATTTTTTACAAGATGACAGTTTTTTACAGAATGACAATTCTTTACAAGATGACAGTTTTTTACAGAATGACAATTCTTTACAAGATGACAGTTTTTTACAGGATGACAGTTTTTTTACAGGTTAGCAGCTTTTTACAGGTTGGTAGTTTTTTACAGTTGACGGTTTTTTACAGGAAAACAGGCTTGAATCGACTGAATTGTTTAGATTTATCTGCATGCTTAACCGGCTTCAGCCTATATAATAGTGACTGTGACTTCCATACCTGACTCATTCATTGAACAACTGCAAACCAGGGCCAGGGAGCTTGGCTTCCAGCAGCTTGAAGTTTCACCGATTGAGCTTACCCATCATGAAACCTGGTTGCAGCAATGGCTGGACCGTGGCTTTCACGGCGAAATGGATTATATGGCTCGCCATGGTACAAAACGCAGTCGTCCTGATGAACTGGAGCCGGGCACCCTGCGGGTGATTTCAGTGCGCATGAACTATTTCCCACCCGAATCAACGTCAATTCAAAAAGTTCTCAAGCAACCCGAGCTGGGCTGTATCTCACGCTATGCCCTGGGCAGGGATTATCACAAGCTGATTCGCAATCGCCTGCAAAAGCTGGCTGACTGGATGCAGACCCAGGTCGGCGAATTCGGCTACCGTGTCTTCACCGATAGCGCCCCGGTACTGGAAAAGGCACTGGCTGAAAATGCCGGCCTGGGCTGGATTGGCAAACACTCAAACCTGATTCATCGCCAGGCGGGTTCATGGTTTTTCCTGGGCGAAATCTATACCGACCTGCCTTTGCCAATATCCACCACCCCCACGGGCAATCACTGTGGTTCCTGCCAGGCCTGTATGGATATCTGTCCCACCCGGGCCATTGTTGAACCTTACGTGGTCGATGCCCGGCGTTGTATTTCCTATCTCACTATCGAACTCAAAGATGCAATCCCCGTAGAATTCCGCGCAGCCATGGGTAACCGAATTTATGGCTGCGACGACTGCCAGCTGGTCTGCCCCTGGAACCGTTTTTCCAGGCCCACGGCTGAACCTGATTTCAAAGTACGCCACAATCTCGATGCACCTGCTTTGCTGGATCTATTTGCCTGGACTGAAACTGAATTCCTGAAAAACATGGAAGGCTCTGCGATTCGACGAATTGGTTATATGCAATGGCTGAGAAATATTGCCATTGCCCTGGGCAATGCGCCTCATTCGACACGGATTATTCAGGCTCTTGAACAAAAACGACCCGAAGTTACAGAACTGGTGCAGGAACATATTGACTGGGCACTGAGTGAACAGCTTAATAAAGAGTCCGCAAATGCACGCAAATAAACGCAAATATAAATTTTATTATTTTATTTTTTACTAGCTTATGACATCTTCATGTTTTCACTTTGACATGCTGAATGAACACCCAAAGGTCGCAAATTCAGCCAAAGAATCAGTCCCAGAGTTCTCAATCTTGCTCATAATGACATTACCCCAAACATCTGAAAACAGGAAAGAACAACCCCTGTTATTTATCTTGCCCACATTTACATAAGAGTCTTAGCATGATTACGAAGCGCAGAAACAATCAATTCGCATGAGTATGCGCACAATACAAACAAATAATACAAAAAATATTTGCGTTTATTTGCATAAGCTCCTTCGATAAACTCAGGACGCTTTGCGATTTGCGGAAGATCTTTTTTTTAATCCGACTTCTTGTAATCCTTAATATTAAAATAAAAATGCTTGCGATAATTAATCAGTCCATTAGTGGATGAATCATGGTGATCTACTTGTCCAAGCTGTGCCAGATCTTTCTGTATCTGTCCCGCCAGCACCTTGCCATACTCCACACCCCATTGATCAAATGAATTAATATTCCAGATCACGCCCTGCACAAAAACCTTATGCTCATACATTGCCAGGATAGAACCCAGCGTCCTGGGATCCAGTTTTTTAAACATAATGGTATTGCTGGGCTTATTACCATCAAATACCTTATGCGCTATCACCGAGTTGATTTCCTCATCACTCACACCCTGTGCCTTCATTTCCTCCACGGCTTCCGTATATTTTTTCCCCAGCATAAGCGCCCTGGTCTGGGCCAGGCAATTCGATACCAGCACCCGGTGATGCAACCCGAGTGGATTCTGGCTTAAACAGGGAATCAGAAAATCTGACGGCACTGGCTTGGTTCCCTGGTGCAGTAACTGGAAAAAAGCATGTTGTCCATTGGTGCCAGATTCACCCCAGATAATTGGCCCGGTCAGGTACTCCACCCGGTGCCCATCCCGGTCAATGGTTTTACCATTACTCTCCATATCCAGCTGCTGTAAAAATGCAGGCAATCGCTGTAAATACTGGCTATAGGGCATAATGCCATGGCTCTGGGCATCAAAAAAATTGTTATACCAGATACCCAGCATTGCCAGGATCACTGGCATATTCTTTTCCAGTGGCGCCTGGGCAAAATGCTGATCCATTTCATGAGCACCTTGTAATAGATCTTCGAAATGATCCATTCCCAGGTACAGGGCAATCGGCAGCCCAATAGCTGACCAGAGAGAATAACGACCACCGACCCAGTCCCAGAATTCAAACACATTCTTTGGATCTATACCAAACTCCCGGGCAGCCTCAACATTAGTGGAAACTGCAACAAAATGTTTTGCAACAGCCTTTTCATTACCCACCAGATCAACAAACCACTGTCGGGCACTGCGGGCATTCAGCATGGTTTCCTGGGTGGTAAAGGATTTGGATGAAATAATAAATAACGTTGTTTCTGGCTCAACCTGCTTCAGGGTTTCAACCAGGTGAGTCGCATCTGCATTGGATACAAAATAAGCCTTTAAGCCACGCTGGGCATAGGGCTTCATAGATTCACAAACCACCTGTGGTCCCAGGTCTGATCCCCCAATACCAATATTCACAATACTCTGGATACGGTGTCCGTTATAACCTCGCCACTCACCGGAACGTACCCGCTCGGTAAAACCTCGCATCTGCTCCAGCACCGCGTTCACTTTTGGCATAATATTTTCGCCATCCACCAGCACCGGGGTATTGGATCGATTACGTAACGCGGTGTGTAATACAGCCCGGGATTCTGTACAGTTAACCCTGTCCCCGGAAAACATCCTGTCACGCCAGCCTTCAACATCCGACTGCCTGGCTAGATCCAGTAAGAGCTGAAAGCTGGTATCGGTAATCCGGTTCTTGGAAAAATCCAGCAAAATATCATTTAACGACGTAGAAAATCGTGAAAAGCGCTCCGGGTCTTCCCTGAAAAGATCGCGCATATGACTATCTTTAATCTCATCATAATGCGCTTTTAATGCCACCCATGCAGGCGACTGGCTTAAATCCGTCATATCACTTTCTATTATTATGTTTTTGTAAGAAGCCCAGTTTATGCAGCAAATATTAATAACTCAATGATTTTTATAGCATATTCATCAGTATTAATGACACTATCCAGGCTATTCAGTTGCATGACACGACTTCAACAAATAGATTTATGATCACTTTGATGATTAGAAATCATATTAATATCATATACTTAACTATTATTTGGCTAGCTTCCGGAGATGTGATTCGGGTCACAAGACTGTCGAAGTGCGGCAGTTGAAGGTATAATACCGCGCCCCGCGGAAAGTGAAACCGGAAAAAAGATGAATTCTATCGCTAATGTACCAGTTCAGCCTAATGACAAAGAATTACGCTCCAGAGTTAAATTACTTGGCAACCTGCTGGGTAATGTTATTCTCAACCTGGCTGGCGCCCATGTCTATGATGCGGTAGAAAAACTCCGTACTGGTTATATCAGCCTGCGCAAAGCTGAAAACCCCCGTAAACGTGCGCAGATGATGCGCATTATCGAATCACTGGATGCCGACACCCTGACCCAGGTAGTTCGAGCTTTCAGTATTTATTTCAGCCTGGTAAATCTTGCCGAAGAAACCTTCCAGCACCAGCAACGCCGCCGCCTGATTCGCAATGGCAAAGCTCTCTGGATGGGATCCTTTGACGCTACCCTGAACCAGTTTAAAAAACGCAACCTGTCCGCTGAACAGGTACAGGAACTACTGAACCACCTTTCCTATATTCCAGTTTTTACGGCTCATCCCACAGAATCCAAACGCCGTAGCGTGATGAATTCATTGCGCCGAATTTTTCTTTCCAATGAAAAACTGAATGATAGTCGCATGAGTAAAATCCAGCGTGATGAAATTAAGGATGAACTGGAAACTCAAATCCAGACCCTGTGGCGCACCAATGAAGTAAGAGAATACAAACCCCAGGTCAAAGATGAAATTAAAAATGGCCTGTTTTTCTTTCGTGAAAGCTTATTCAAAGCGGTACCCGAAATTTATCGCAACCTGGAACGGAAAATTTACAAACATTACAGTGATGCACAGATTTATGTTCCCAGCCTGTTACGTTTTGGCTCCTGGATCGGTGGCGACCGTGATGGTAACCCGTTTGTAAAACCTGAAACCACGGCCATGGCATTACGTATGCAGTCCCAGAGCATACTGGAAGAATATATTAAACAGGTTATCACCGTTAATCGCCAGTTAACTCATTCATCGATGCTTTGCACACCAAACAAGGCTTTTCTTGATAGTCTTGCAGCTGATGAGGTAATGAGTGCTGAGGCCTACGCGGATTCACCTGATGCATTCACCCAGGCACCTTATCGCCGTAAACTGTCCTATATGCATTATCGTCTGCAGCAAAACCTGAAAAAAGTTAAAGACAGGCTGAATGATAATGACATTGAAGAACAAAGTTTTGCTTATCCCTCAGAACAGGAGTTTTTACACGACCTGATCCTGATTCGAAACTCACTTATCAGTCACGGCGACCGAAATATTGCCAATGGTGACCTGCAGGACCTGATTCGCATGGTGGAAACCTTTGGTTTCTTTTTACTAAAACTAGATATTCGCCAGGAATCAACCCGCCATTCAGAAGCTGTCGCCGATATTATTAAACAGATTAAAGATGCACCGGACTACCTGTCTTTAACTGAAGACCAGCGACTGCAATTACTGACTGACTACATGCAGCAACCACCGGCTTTACAGGTTGATAAAAATGCACTGGATGAACTCAATCGCGAAACACTGGAAGTCTTTGAATTAATGCATAACATGCACGCAGAAATATCAGAGCGTGCATTTGGAAATTATGTTATTTCCATGACCCATGCAGCCTCCCATGTCATGGAAGTTATGTGGCTGGCCAGCCTTGCCGGCATTGCCGGGAAAAAAGATAATAACTGGTTCTGTCGTGTTCGAATCTCTCCTTTATTCGAAACCATTGAAGACCTGGAACATATTGAAATTGTACTCAAGGCTCTGCTGGATAACCCGGTTTACAGTGAACTGCTAAAAGCATCAGGCAACCTGCAGGAAGTTATGCTGGGTTATTCCGACTCCTGTAAGGATGGTGGCATCCTGGCTTCTTCCTGGAACCTGTTTGAAGCCCAACAGAAAGTAATTGCTTTAACCAATGCTCACGGCGTTGAATGTCGCCTGTTCCATGGTCGTGGTGGTACGGTTGGTCGCGGTGGCGGTCCTACCCACGATGCTATCCTGTCACAACCGGAAGGCACGGTTCACGGCCAGATCAAATTTACTGAACAGGGTGAAGTACTGTCATTTAAATACAGTAATGTAGAAACAGCCGTTTATGAAATTACCATGGGTGTGACCGGTTTAATGCTGGCCAGCCAGTCCGTTGTTACTGATCAACCGTTGACTGCAACGACTGATCATATCGATACCATGAAAGAACTGGCTAAAGCTGGTGAGATTGCCTATCGCGAACTGACGGATAAAACCGAAGGCTTCCTGGATTATTTTTACGAAGCCACACCGGTCGTAGAAATCGGCATGCTGAATATCGGCTCTCGTCCATCACACCGTAAAAAAGCCGATCGTTCCAAATCATCCGTGCGTGCCATTCCCTGGGTGTTCGGCTGGGCACAGTCTCGTACCACCCTGCCGGCCTGGTATGGTATTGGTTCGGCACTGGAACAACTGATTACAGCTGACAAAAAGCATTTTCAGCACCTGCAGGAAATGAACCGGCACTGGCCCTATTTCAGGTCCCTGCTGGCCAATACTCGCATGGCACTTTATAAGGCTGATATGGAAACAGCCAGAGAGTATTCAGAACTCTGTGAAAGCCCTGAGACGGCTGATCGAATTTACACCATGATTCGTGAAGAATTTGAACGTACCGTTAAATACATTCTCGAAATCAGTGGTTACACAAACCTGCTGGATGATATACCTTCATTAGCACTGTCTTTAAGCCGACGTGATCCCTACCTGGATCCATTAAGTCATATTCAGATTCTATTACTGAAACGTTATAGGAATAATGCGCTCAGCGAAGATGAACAAAATACCTGGTTAAGCCCGTTACTGAGAACGATTAACGCGGTCGCAACTGGTATGAGAAATACGGGTTAAGCTTCATCACTATCTGTAGAATAAAGCAAAAGCGTTTAACGCAAATGAACGCGAATAAACGCTAATAAACGCTAATGCACGCAAATAAAAAGCAATTCATATATGGCTGCTTATTATATTTGCGTTCTTTAGATCTGAGTTTGTCTGAAGTTAATCTTTGTTCTTATTATCACTACAACTATCGTAATGCAGTATTGTAAATAAAGGACTTACTGAATCCATGCACTCTTGTCTCTAAGCAAGAACGTGAGAACCAGAATAAACTAAAAAAATTTGCGTTTATTTGCAATATTGGCGTTCATTTGCGTAATACGCTTTTGCTTTTGCTTTTGCTTTTGCTTTTGCTTTTCAAAAAGTTCTCAGGCTACCTGAACCGGTATCTGGTCACTGGTGCGAGTGATCTGGTTGCTTTCATTCAGGTACACCAGTTTGGGTTTGAAGGTTGCCATCTCTTTCTGATCCAGCATGGCATAACTGGCAATAATAATACGATCACCGGGATTCGCTTTATGTGCTGCCGCACCATTCACTGAAATAATACCGGTATTTTCCTGGGCACGAATCGCATAAGTGACAAAACGCTCGCCATTGGCCAGGTTGTAAATCTGGATCTGCTCATACTCGTGAATACCTGCGGTATCCAGCAAATGACCATCAATTGCACACGAGCCTTCGTATTCCAGTTCAGAATGGGTCACACGGGCCTGATGAAGCTTGGCTTTAAGTACTGTTATATGCATTGAAATTCCTGAAATATCCGGTCATATGAAGCTAATATAAGCGAATTATGATCTAATCAGCGAGCCCATTCAACCTTAATCAGGCTTTTAACGACAGGGGCATGTTATCAATTAGACGTATATCACCTAAACAGGCTGCGGCCAGTACTACCAGCTCAACCTCATCAGCAGCAGGGTTTCCCAGGTCGGCAACTGAACGTATAGCGACATAGTCGGCCACAAAGCCACTGTTATTAAGTGTAGCGACTGCTTCATGTTCCAGTTGAGAAAAATCTTTATTACCCTGTTTGATTTGTTCACAGATACTCGACAAAACCTGATAAATTTCAGGGGCAATAGCCCGCTGTGATTGATTCAGTCTGTTATTACGTGAACTCATGGCCAGCCCATCCGCTTCTCGACAGGTTGCAACGGCTTCAATCTGCACCGGCATATTCAACTCTGCCACCATGTGACGAATCAACATTAACTGCTGAAAATCTTTTTCCCCGAAACAGGCATAATCCGGCTGGACAATATTAAACAACTTACACACCACGGTAGTGACCCCGGTAAAATGCCCAGGTCGAGATTCACCTTCCAGTATTTCACCTAAAACGGGCACACTCACTTTGGTTGTTAACTGCTGATTAACGGGATAAAGGTCTTTTTCAAGCGGCGCAAAAATACAGTCAACCGCTATAGCTTCAAGCTTTGCCCTGTCATCATCAAAAGTTCGCGGATAATTTTTAAAATCATTTGCTTCATTAAACTGCATGGGATTAACAAAAATACTCACCACAACTCGATCTGCAATGTGTTTTCCATGTTCAATCAGTTGAAGATGCCCGGCATGTAAGTTACCCATGGTCGGTACAAAAGCAATGGATTCACCCTGTTGCTTCCAGTTCAAAATATGCTGTCGCAGAGATTGAATATCAGTAAAAATATTCATGGGAATGTTTACAATTTAAAAGCAGTGTTCTGCTGAAGGAAACGAACCATTCTTGACATCAGTAACATAGGACTTAACTGCAGCATTTAAATCAGCAGACACCGTCATATAATTTTTTGAGAATTTTGGAATATGTCCGGTTGAAACACCCAGA
>JAOUQA010000461.1 GCA_029879605.1 Gammaproteobacteria bacterium | reverse complement strand
TCTTTTAACATGGTTATGACCTGTTGCAGGTCATCACGTTTCTTACCGGTCACACGTACCTGCTCTCCCTGCACGGCTGCCTGCACTTTCATTTTTTTATCTTTAATCATTTTGACAATTTTTCGTGCCAGGTCTTTATCAATACCCTGGCGTACCGTTATGGTCTGGTATGCACGCTTGCCCCGTTCTTCAATTTTGCCTTTCTCCAGGCAACGGGTATCAATACCACGTTTGGCCAGCTTCTGGTAAACAATGTCTTCAATCTGGTTAATCTGGAATTCACTGTCAGCTTCTATATTCATGGCCGTTTCAGTAAGGTCTATTTTTGCATTCGATCCCTTAAAATCAAAACGATTACCAATTTCACGGTTCATCTGATCAATGGCATTGGTTAATTCATGGGCATCAATTTCTGAAACAACGTCGAAAGATGGCATAGGGTACTCCTGATTTTTGCTGACAATTTAGGTACTATGGCGCAAGCATAAACAATTGAAGAATTTTCTACAATGTCAAAACTGTTCCTGATTATTGGCAGTATTAACTGCTTCCTGGCCGTGGCTATCGGTGCTTTTGGTGCCCATGGTCTGAAGTCCAGCCTGTCACCGCAGATGTTACAAACGTTTAACACCGGGGTGGAATATCACTTCTATCATGCACTGGGTTTACTGGCGATGGGTATTATTCTTCGTGACTACCCGGCATCTGTCATGGCGGGCTGGTTAATGCTGGCGGGTATTATTCTGTTCTCAGGCAGCCTGTATATATTGAGTATCACCGGTATAAAACCACTGGGTATGGTCACACCCTTTGGTGGACTGTGTTTCCTGGCGGCCTGGTTATGGCTGGCTATTTCAATGTACCAGCAATCATAACTAGCAGCTTATTTTTTACGTCCCTGCGCCGCAGATAATAATCCCCGTAAAATCTGCACTTCTCTTCGAGTCGGTCTTGATCGACCAAACAGGCAACGTAATCGACGCATCACATGTTCCGGGTTGCGATCGCCAAAAAATGCCAGCCCATCCATGGTTTCAAAAAAATGCTGATACATATTCTCCAGCTGATCCGATGTCGCCTCCCGGTCAGATTCATCTTTACTGGCCAGCTTCTGAACCCGTTCACCAGAGCGACTGGCTGTGAAAATCTCGTAACTCAGTACCTGCACGGCCTGGGCCAGGTTCAAAGATGAATAGGCTTCGTGGGTGGGGATATTAACCAGGTACTGACAGTGCTCCAGTTCATCATTATGCAGGCCGGTACGCTCACGCCCAAACACCAGCGCGACCTCATGCTGCTCGCTTTCATTAAATAGCAGTTCACCACACTGGCGTGAATCTACCTGGGGCCATTGCACACTGCGTAATCGTGCCGTTGTGCCCGCCACCAGTGAACAACCTTCCAGTGCTTCCGCAAGGGTATCCACCACGACGGCTTTTTCCAGTACATCGGTGGCGGATGAGGCTCGTTGCGAGGCTTCAAAAGACGGGTAATCTTTGGGTGACACCAGGTAAAGCCGTGTCAGCCCCATGTTTTTCATGGCACGGGCCGCGGCACCGATATTACCGGGATGGAAGGTATTGACCAGAACGATGCGTATGTTGTCCAGCATAATAATTACAAGGCAGCTAAAAGCGGCTAATGATAACTGATTCTTTGTCGAGTTTCTGCTATCCTACGCGGCCAATAATCTGCGGTTTTGAGTCATTATTCCATGAATCCCATGTTAAACATTGCTATCGATGCTGCCCGCTCTGCCGGCAACGTTATTATTCGAAATATCGACCGCATCGATCGCCTGACGATTGAAGTCAAAGCACAGAATGATTTTGTCAGCCAGGTAGACCGCAAGGCTGAAGAAGTTATTATCGAAACCCTGAATAAAGCCTACCCGGATCACAGTATCCTGGCGGAAGAAACCGGCCAGAATGATAAATCCGGCTCTGACTACCACTGGATTATTGACCCGCTGGATGGCACCACAAATTTCCTTCACGGCTTTCCACAGTTTGCCGTCTCCATTGCGCTGAAACATAAAAACCGGCTGGAAGTAGCAGTTGTTTATGACCCGGTCAAAAACGAACTGTTCACCGCTACCCGCGGGGGCGGCGCGATGATGAATAATCGCAAGCTCAGGGTCACGCCCCAGAAAGGCATGAAAGGCGCACTGCTGGGCACCGGTTTTCCGTTTAAACACCCACAACACCTGGATACTTACCTGGCCACGTTCAAGGCACTGCATCCCGATGCCGCGGGTATCCGCCGTGCCGGTTCTGCCGCACTGGACCTGGCTTATGTTGCAGCAGGTCGCCTGGATGGTTTCTGGGAAA
>JAOUQA010000462.1 GCA_029879605.1 Gammaproteobacteria bacterium | reverse complement strand
ACTCTCAGCGTAAGGTGGTGGTACTACATACTGGCCTTTATTAGTTGCCTTAATTTTATAAACAAATTTCTCTGCAGCCTTACTAATATGCCCATAGATTATAATTCGATCTTCTCGCAGATCTATATAATCAGGTCGCCAGTCACCATCGCTATCTCGACTTTCATCCAGTACCAGCTCAAAACCGCCTGGTAAAAGATCAACAATAGCGATATTGTAATATGAACCACCATCTGTTGTACGGAACTGGACATGAACTTCCAGCTCTTCACCCATAGCAATTTCACTCACCAGTTTACCATTAGCATCCTTATATTCACGGTGGATCTCCAGCCCCTGTTCAAATTTTGCAGTTGGTAAACTACGGTCAAAGCCGGATTCGGTTGCCTGGTAAAACACTGGCTGTTCAGTTGCTGAAGCATCCAGGTTTAATGAGTTAATTGCTTCAGCAATGTCGAATTCTGGATATCGCGATTCTGGCACTGGCAAATCTGACTTCTTACCAGTTGCATCCCTGGCAGTTAAAACAATTTTCATGTTCTCTTCTGCCGAGAAAGCATCTGCATAAGCATCTAGTGCGAGAATACTATATGAAGCTGACAGGGTATTAAAAGAACCATTATTAATCAACTTAGACACAGACAGAATCGGCGCAGCTTCAATTCCAGCAAGCTGATCTTTAAAATGTCGCGATAATATAAATAACAATTGAGCATTTCGCGATAAAGTATCATAAAAGCTTGAATAGTCTTCTTCTATTGCCTTATCAAATGACATATCATCAATCATGTTGTTTGCTTCATCATCGAGACGTAATAATTTGTATGCAGCAGCCATATAGGCACGACTAATTTCCTGCTCCCATTTATTTTTATAAAACTTATCCATCTGTTCACGCATATCATTGAGATATCGTGTAGTAACTTCGCCATTCAAAGTTAACAGGTAAATAGCATAAGCACGCACACGTGCATCTGCCAGGTTTTTAATTTCCTGCTGAGCCAGTTGCCTGGCATAATCAAGACTTTGCTTTATCATTGCCTCAGGAACTGAAAATCCTTCATTTACAGCTTCATACAGAAAATGCGAAACATATAGACTCTGTTTTTCTGAGACATGTGAGTTTGCAGCCCAAAAGCCAAATGCGCCTTCAGAATTCTGCCGTGAACGCAATATGTCAATTATATTACTAACACTTTGTGATGCTTTCTCCGCATCATAAGCCAGCCCTTGCTGATTTTTCAATGCCACTATGGGGAACACCTTGCTTACCAGCTGTTCAGTACATAAATGGGGATAATCATTTAAGTACTGCAATAGCCCATTTGATAATCCAAGGGGCACTGTAGAGGCAGTGAATTCACGTTTCCTGAATTCAGGATACATGTCACGCTTCATTTCAATATCAACATTTGAATTTTGCACATGGCCTCCGTTAACAGTAACCAGCTTAGCCAGTGCAGGGCGCACACTTAAATCAACCGATGCGGTTGCCTGCTTATCAGCAGTTGCGGTAGTAAATTTTATTGTCGCCGAACCCAGCTTATCTTTCCTGGCTCGAATCCTGTAGGTAACAGATTTCTCACGGCCTTCATCGATAACCAGTTCCTGCTTTGTATTATCTACGACCTTAAGATGATCCGAAGTCTCAAGTATTAAACTAATTTTTGCGCCCTTACCAGAACCTTCTACATTATTAGCAACATTCACGCTAATAGTAAACTCATCCTCAGGAGCAACAAATGTTGGAACATTCGGGCTTATAATAAAGTGTCCACGGGATAAAGATTTCTTTTCCGCCACACCCATACTTGCTGATGATACAGCCACTGCCATAAAACGAAGACTGCCATTAAAATAATCTGGCACAGTGTAACTAACTGAAGCAGGTGTACCATCAGTATCAATAACGCCAGACCAGTAAGCTACCGGCTTTTTGACTCGTCGCTTAAAAGGATTAAGATTTGCACTATCTGCTTCATCCATCATGCCGCCACCAGCAGCTGAAATCTCACGCACAATGGAATACTCAGGAAGAATCTGATCGAGTATCTGCATGGTTTCGACTTCGAGAGCACGTTTACGGAAAAAATGCTTCAAGGGTGATGGCGTTGAGTAATTCGCCACCTGCAATATACCTTCATCAACCGCAAACACAACTATTTTCCCAGGGTGCTGAGTCTGATAATTAATATCAACTGTGTCACCTGGACGAAGCAAATAAGGCACATCAAGCGTTATATTATTTTTGCGTGCATCACGATTAACCGTGAAGCCAGCAACGCCATAACTTAATGGACTGGTAAATATTTCACGAGAAGCAATATCAG
>JAOUQA010000460.1 GCA_029879605.1 Gammaproteobacteria bacterium | reverse complement strand
TTAGGAATTTGACGCCTGTATATAATATATCCTGCACAATCAATGCATTTAAAATTGTAGTTGATAATTATCCTGATGCTATTTTAAATATAGCTGGTGATGGCCCGGAAATGTCTAATTTAAAATTACAGGCTAAACAACTAGGTATTGAAAAGAATATCAATTTTCTTGGTAATCTTCCTAATGATAAGATTCCTGAGTTATTTAGTAAATGCTCGATTTTAATTAATACGCCCATAATCGATAATATGCCGGGATCAATACTTGAGGCATACGCTTGTGGCTTAGCTGTAGTTTCTACAAATGTAGGTGGTATACCTTTTATTGTTAATCATGGTGTAACAGGAATGCTTTCTGATTCAGGTGATAGTAATTGTCTGGCTAAAAATATTATATATTTTATAGAGAATAAAGAATCCGCATATGAAATGATTTCTAATGCACGGCATTTTGTGGAAAATCTATCCTGGGGATTAGTTGGTAAACAATGGGGTGAGCTTTATAATAGTCTTTGTCAGCAAATAGAGAAAAATTAAAAATAATCATGACCAAGTGATGATACTATAAATCTTCGTTTACCAGATTCTGAAACTTCAATATCATCAACAATCTTTAAAACAACACTAGTTGAGGAGTTAACCATGGACTTAATTGATTCATAAATATACTTCTTCAGGCTATCATTAAATGACTCATCTGGTACTATTAGAACTATGATTTCATCTAACTTATCCTGCCTTATTTGATATAGTTTTACACCAGGGTAATCACTAAATATCAATGTGAAGTTCGGAGGCGTTAATATCCGGTCCTTTAAAACGATAACATCTGCAATTCTACCTTCTATTTGCCGAATTCTCGGTAATTCCATCCCGCATGAGCATTTTAATTCTTTCTCTAGAATGCCTATGTCGCCTATTTCATAGCGTATAAAAGGAAATGCCTTGTTTGATAAATCGGTTAATATCACACGACCTGTTTCACCAGGTTTGCAGCTGTTGCCATCTTTATCGATAATTTCAGCGATGATGACTTCTGAATGAACATGATAACCATTGTGTGCATTACACTCAGAGCCTATATATATTTCTCTGCTTCCGTATTGATTAAATACTTTTTCGCCTTTAAATGCTTTATTAATTATTATTCTTTGTTCAGGCCATAACATTTCTGAACTTGTCATTATAGCTTTTAAATAACTAAAGTCTGAATCAGGGTGGTGTTGATTAATAAATTTTGCCAGTGCAGTAATTCCGCTCGCATAACCCCAGATACTGGTAGGCTTAAATTTTATAACTTGTTGATAATACTCTTCCAAAATATCATCAGTCAGGAATGCAACAGATAGATCTCTATACCTTTGTAAAAATAGTGTGAATTTAGTTATTAATTTTTGTGATTGACTATAGTCAAAATGTGAACCTGACATCTGTATTGTTTTTTCGCCTAATGCGGTTCCTGCCCATTCAGCGCTTCTATATACAGAGCCTCGATTCCAGTCCATTCCCATTTTATCCCAGAAATAAAACATAGGTACGCCTGTTGAACCACCTGTTCTTGCTTCAACAAATCTATCATTGCTAATATTTGAGCATTTAATAGAATCTTTGTACTCTCTAATATTATCTTTTGTTAATATTGGAAGTTTTGTTATTTCAGATAATGATCTTAAAGGCAGGTTAATATTTGATAAGTGTTTTTTATAATATAATGAATTATTTTTTGCGTGTATTAATAGCTCATTTAAGCGTTCTAATTGCCATTGTTTTATTTGGTCAATATTCCATGATTGTGATTGTCTAAGAAACTTTAAACGCTGAATTGTTTTTCTTCCTCGAAGCTTATCAAGGGAATTGAAAAAGATGTCCTGATACAAATTCATATAGTTTATACTTATCCATATTATCAACAGGATAAGTATACTATATGTAACGAAGAAGGGGTATTTATAATCTGGTTACTATAAATCGCTGAATGGTGACATTATTTTAGTGATTCTCATATGCACCAACATCAATAGCTCCAGATACAGGACGTCCAGTACCATTTATATCTGTCTGAGGTGCAGAATAACCGGAGTATGAATTAATGCCAAAGTTAACACCGGGTGATGTGGGTAATAATGAATAATCCTGTAATGCTGAATTTACAAATAAGTTTGCATTAGATGATGTTATTGAAGTTATATCATAAATCGATGACCATTGGCTGTATTGTAGTATCGAAAGCTCACCATCAATCGAGAATGTACAAAAATCATTAAAAATATTATTATCACTTGATACAGTAGCGTTGCTAGTGACAATACATCCCAGGCTATTGCCTGTCATGA
>JAOUQA010000057.1 GCA_029879605.1 Gammaproteobacteria bacterium | reverse complement strand
GGAATCGCCCGCGGCGACCGTACCCAGTGACCAGCTCAGGCTACCGTTAGCACCTACAGCAGGTGCGCTGGTAGCTGCGGGTGATGAACTGACGTAGAGCCAGCCGGCAGGCAGGGTTTCACTAATCTGCACATTAGTGGCATCAGCATTACCGCTATTCTGATAAATAACACTATAACGCGCAGCAAGATCAACCACGGAACCCGAAGTAGCGGTAATCGCAGAATTAACTGTAACAAAGTTTCCGTTAATGGCAGTCACCTGGGCATAGACACCATTAACACGGATAGTGTCTCCCGCATTAAGTAATGAAGCACTGCTAACATTCAACACAGTTGTAGCAGTGGCATCAGCCGCCAGTGTTGTTGCCGGTGTTGGCACACTGGTTGTACCTGTAATAGACACACTCATCACCGGTGCCGCTGTCGCCGTACTGGTCACACTGTCACTGACCGAAACCGCATTGGCCGCGGTCACCGTCACTGTATCTGTAATCAGGGTATTACCACTGGGTAAAGGACTGTCAACATCAACAGTAAAACTGTAAACCTGGTTGGCACCGGCAGCCAGGCTGGCGGTATTAAAGATCACCCGGTTATTAATATTATCGAAGCTACCTGTACCCGCAGTAATTGCATTAAAGCCCGTATAAGCCGGCACTGGATTTACAATACTCAATTCATTTGCCGTACTGGAACCATTATTGCTGACAGTCATGGTGTACTGGATCTGGTCGCCTGGGATCACGGCCAGGTTATCAGCCGCCAGGGTCACGGCCAGGTCAGGATTACCGCTAATAGCAATGGCTACTGCATCACTGCTACAACTGGCAGGCGGCGTACCACCGCTACAGTACACATCATCAATCGCCGAAGCGGTATTACTTAATATGGTAACGCCATTGGGAATACCGGTTGCAGAGGTTTGCATCTGGTAAGTCAGGGTAGCTGAAGCCCCCGCGGCCAGGTTGCCTGTCAACCAGCTCAATACCCCTGCTGGTGTTTCACTGCAACTTCCGCTAGCTGTTAAGCAACCAAGGTAGGCGAAATATGCCTGCTCAGGAAAGTCATCGGTGACTACAATATTTCTGGCAGTCTCGGTACCGGCATTAACCAGCGTCAATGTATAGGTTACTGTTGTTGATGCACCTACCGCACTCAGGTCTGCAGTTTTACTAAGAAAAACCTGTGGGGATGTTGTAGCACCACCATTAGTGCCAATAGTTGTAATCGCCGTATCATTCAGGGTACCCGTCTGATCACTGCTCATGGCAACACTATTACTCAGTGTTCCTGAAGTCGTAACCGGTACCGTGGTGTTAATAATCAACTCACCACTGGTGGCGGCAGTCACTGTGCCTATGGTAAAGGTATAAACGTTACCCGCTACAACGGGAATAATGGGTAACCCATTATTGGTGGCATCGACAAAGTTAATATTGCTCGGCAGGGTATCAACGATAACGACATTGGTGGCTGAACTGGCGCCGAGGTTGCCGTAAGTTATACTGTAAACAAGACTACTGGCGGTTTCCGCTGGCAGGTTAAGCTGATCAACAGATTTATTCATCACCAGGTTCGCTGGTGGTGGCACACAATAGGTGGCATTTGAAGTGGCAAAACTGGTACCACCGGAAATGGCATTGGTGACTGTACCGTTATACTGAACCTGGACACTATAACTCTGGCTATTATGCTGGGAACGCACATCAATAACCCAGAGCAAACGGTGATCTTTTTGCAGGGTGCCTGCTACCGGCACTGACAGGAGCAGCTGCCCCTTGGAATTACCACCAAAACCAAAAATCTGTTGGCCCAGTGGCACAAGGGCACCCGTAACCGGATCATAATCGTTGACTGTCGCCTGCACATCCAGACCGGGGCCATTTGGACGATCAATAAATATTGTCGTATCAATATTACCGGCAAAATTAATATCAACCGGGGCGACCGGATCCTGGTAAAAACGAACCGCCTCCAGAAATGCAGCACCCGCCACCGGTGCAGTTACCGTCACAGAAGCACCTACATCAGCCACCTGGGGAACCGGGGATTCAGTCGCCATTCGCTGTAAACCATCAAAACCGACATCGACTGTCGCATCACGGAAATAATAGGTACTGCATTCGAGGGCCAGGCCGGAAATACCCAGCGTTGCAGATGAACTAACCGGAGCGCCGGCACCGGTCCAGTTAATTTCAGCCGAATTCACCACCGGGTTTGTGGCAGTAAACGGATTACCAGCCTGCAATGTCAGGGTCACTGAACCTGTTCCCCCAGACACTACCGTGCCTATGGGCCAGGTCACCGTCCCCAGGGATTCCACACCGCCCCCGGTCGCTGAAACAAAGGTCATGCCAGCGGGAATAACATCGGTAATCACCACGCCATTGGCATCGGTTCCACCATAATTCACATAGGACAGGGTGTAGATAACCTGGTTACCCTGTGCAACAAGAATCGTATCCTGGCTTTTCTCGATTAACAGCTGGGCAACACTGGTATTGCCAAGATTTACATAGAGGCTGGCCTGGGCCGAAGTAGACACCGGACTACTCGCAGCATCAGTACCACTTAAAGAAGCTGACAGCACAAGATTACTGGTTGTATAACCAGCACTAACATCCAGTGTTAATGAAACACTACCGGAAGCACCGGGTGCCAGGTTACCCAGGGACCAGCTCACCACCCCCGCGAGTTCTGTACAGCCGCCTGTACAACTGGCAAATGTCGTATCTGTGGGCAGGGTACTGTCCAGGCTGACAGCATTAACGACCACTGTTGAAGGATTACTGTAATTCAGGGTAAAACTGATCTGGCCACCGGGATTGACGGATAAGCTACCGGGCTGAATATTAAGACTTAATCCGGCATCACCCACCAGCACAGCAAAAGGATCACCCAGGATATCGCCAAAACTGCTGGCCACGGTAACAGTATTGTTATAGGTGCCCGCATTACTACTGGCTGTCGCGGTGAAATCCAGACTGGCACTGCCGTTGGCAGCGATAACCAGTGGTGCACCCAGGGTCCAGGTCAGGGTCTGACCACTAATCACGGGATCAGCAGTGGTAAAATCGCCTGTCGTCGTACTCAGTTGATAACTAAAGCCATCAGGCAAACGATTAACAATACTATCTATGGAAACTGAATAAGGACTGGCGGAATTATCAACGGTAATTGTATAAGTGACCGTGGCTCCAGGAGCCACTTCAGTATTACTGGCAGACTGGGTCACCACTGGCCCTACGCCACAGGTATTTAGTGCCGCATCGGTTAAAGCTGCCTGTAACCCGGTTACGTCCGGATTGCCGTACCAGTTTTCTGTAGCGCCAGGAAGCTGGCCTGGACTATGCGATTGAAATACTGCCTGCTGGCCTGCCACCCAGGCATCAGCAATATAAATTTCATTCTGCGCATCACCAACCAGGTAGGAAAATGTACGGTTATCAATACCTGATGGCGTCATGTCTTCATCCACCAGGGTATTATCATCTATTGCCTGTACACCAATTAAATAAGGCCCTCTGACCAGGTTGTTTGCATCCCAGCTAGCCGTCCATTGATTGAGTGTTCCTGATACCTGGCTAGCACTGGCAGCATGTGTCCAGATACCATCAACTTCATCGGCATCACCATTACCATTGCTGTCATACCAGTAGAAAAAATCAACCGCCTGAACCGACGATACCACTTCACCATTCACCACCGCCTGAGCATCCTGTATGCGGGTAGTCAGGGTGTAATTCAGACCACAGGAAGATGGTGCCACAGCAGTAATTTCTGCCACGATTGGCTGGCTATAAGACTCAGTTTTATTAAAGGAAATATAATCCCCAAATGCCCCCGCACTGCTACTATCAGCCAGCCAGGTATTTTTAAGTGCGCAATCTTTCTGCAATGGATTATTCAGGCTATTGGCGGTACAGAACATCATGGAAATAGGTGTGGTTCGAGTGATTTTGGGACCACCCATAGCAGTTGCATCCAGCATGGCAACTGGAATCTGGTAATCAATAAAGTATTCATCACAACCCTGGTTAGAAACCAGCTTCGCCCTGGTCGTACCATAATCCCAGCTGGTTTCCGCACTGCCATTGGGCCAGCTGGCAACCGGTGTTACTGAATCCTGGAAATTTAGTATCTGACCCGTTGCCTGATCAACGAAAGCCGTGGGATTGTGCCCCAGCAACTGGATATTTGCGTCATTGATATAGTCAATGGATTGTGTGGCATCTGGACTCCAGATACCCGCCAGCATATCTACCGACTCGGCCGGGCTTCCTGATGAACCATTCAGATGGGCCGCTAGCTGAGTAAAACCACTACCATCAACATCAAAGAAAACCGTCCACAGGGATGAACTCCAGGGGCTGGAAGAACTGTAACTACCGGCACTCGGGCCGGTTGCATAAGTGTGCGCAGATTGTTCCACTCGCCAGCGAAACATAATGACGTCATCGTCTGCTGTAACACCCTGGTGCAGATAATAATAGGTGCTTGGAGATGAACTATCCGTACAGGAAGAGGAAATATTGACATAATTTTGTGGTGTTGTACCACCATGAGAATCATCCCGGGCACGGGCATCGTTTACGCTATTCTGAAAGCGGGTATAGGGAATCCATTGTCCGCAATTCTGTCCACAATCCACTGGGTTAACCGGCTCAGAGGGCCAGGCAACCGGTGCATAATGAATAGCCCCACCTGTTCCCCCCACCCAATTGGGTGGGAAGGGATCAGCCATTAGCTGACCTGAAAACTGTGATCCAGCTAACATTATCGCCAACAGGCTTAGTTTTTTCATCAAATTGTGAACCATTAACATAGCTTTTTTTATTATTTCGTAGTAGTGACTGTAATTTTAGCTTAATAACTAAGGTTATTAACTATGGAAAGTACGACGTTCGACCAGAGAAAAGTAGCGTTTAGCAGAAATTAAGGTTTTTTACGGCTGGGACGAATATAGACCATAAAATAAGTAAAACAATTGTTCACAGCTGGCGATGATGCGGTGTTGAGAAAAAATCAAAGAAGGAATTGTGAGCAGAAACCTGATAACTCATTAACGTTAGAGCAGATTCAATAAAATCACTATACCCAACAAACTGACAGGATAGACAAAATCCAGGTTTTAGACCTCGGTAAAAAAATCCTGCTCTTCATCTGACAGGTTAAAAATATCATGGATGGATTCGGTGCCAGACCAGTCATCATTCATAACCGATTCATCCGCCTGCTCTATTTGCTTAACAACTTGAACTGCAGATAATTCAGGCTGTGTATCCGGTTCGATATAAATACTTACCTCGCCATTAACACTGAGTGGACGAAAAACTTTAGTCAATATAGAAACTGGCGCCTGTTGCAAACACTTCGCTCCTGGTACCGGCCCTGGCGCAATAACCATAAGAGAAGGCGCTGCCTGCACCGAAACCATATGCGACATTGTCTGGATTCTGCTCATCAAATGACCGTGCTCCATTACAAAATCCAGACTATTTAGCCCTTTGATCAAAGCCCTGGCCGCACTTTCGAGATCAAACACAACCAGTACAGACTGATGTAGCTCATTCAAAATATAAATAGGTGCGCCCGGAATGGGTAATTCATTATCAAGTATTTTACAGCCACTTATGAATGACGGAAGATTAGATATGATAAGTGAACGCAATTCCTTTTCATCTGCAATCTGAACTGAAGAAATTTTCAATGGCATTATTCAATCCTTTAACCAGTAAAAAATATTTTAAAAAAAATTAACGAATCCCCTGAACCAGAACATCATCAACATCAATAAAATCCGAGCCATCTGGAAGCCTCGCATTAACATTTTTTATAACAAAGCCACCATTAACAATCTTCTTACCAAGAAACCTGGATACGCCATCCGCAAGTTTTCTATAATGACGTAAAGCAATATCAACATCTTCATCAGACACCATGATGATATTAATTGTTTTGAGTGCACAGGGTGAAAGCTCTTTAATCTGCGCATAAGCAGCAGAAATCCCCCTCAACGTTGAGTCGGTCAATATAACAATCCGCCCAATCAGATCAAATAAACGATACTGAATATCTAAAACAGGAATCAGATAAACATCACTATCACCTTTCTGATTTATAACGCCCCGAAATTTATTATAAACCGAGGTTTTATTATCCCAGTTAATATCCTGAAGAGAAATTTCAGGGAAAGATCGCTCACTCATTTCAAGATCCATGCGCTCGCTCATTTCCTGGATATAAACAATATGACTACAATAACCATTCAGGCTTAGTTTATTATTTATACTTTTGATAATTTCAAGCTGAGATGAATCACGCATCAAAACAGGCAAAAAAGGAACCTGATGACCTTCCGTTAATTTTTTATGATCATCACTAAGAAAATGATGACTTATTTCATCAAGCCGATGACTTGATTTCCTGGATGGATGATCAATATTCTCAAACATTGTTTACTACCCCGTTAATTATTCCGCAAACTTATACTTCGAGAACTGAGTTTTCCCCGCCAAACTGATTTTCTACAAGCTTTGGATTAGTTGGATCTGCCTGCCAGTCACCATCAATGATCAGGTTATATTCATATAAACCGGGCGATACAGATAATATTTTCTGCAAGCCCTCATCTGTTTCCTGGGTTTCAACCCCTGCATCAGGAATCCAGTTATTGAATTCACCCGCAATCTGTAGATTTTTACCTGATAACTGATCATAATTCAGAATCACTTTCTGTTTTTCAGCGAATGTTTTGTTGTTTTCAGGAACAGCTTCCAGACTTTCCTGGTATGAATTTTCTACATCGCGAAAAATATGCTCTTCTAACTCAAGCATTTCTTCATCATTAACAATATCGAATTCATCAAAAACAATATCCAGGTTACCCGGTTCACTACTGGTTGCGAGAGCAATATCATTTGAAATAATTTTATGAGACAGGCGCTGATAATCTATTGCTGAAGTACAGAAGGCTTTATACTTAATAACTGGAAGTCCGACACATGCAGCTTCGCGAACTCGTATAGAATTCCGAATAACAATACTGGAAACATTTTCCTTATATTTTTCATCAAGGTGTGATTTTAATTTTGCTGATAACAGGGTCCGCTTATCAAACATAGTTGGCAAAATTGTAACTGGTAATTCATATTGATATTTTTTGCACAAGAGATCGATAGTCTCCTGCAACCGATCAATACCATCTAATGCATAAATACTCGTATCAACGGGCACAATAACCTGGTTTGCACACCGTAAAGCATTAATCGACAAAAACCCAAGCGATGGCGGACAGTCAATAACAACATAATCATATTCATGCTTGATCGTTTGCAAATGATTAAACAACTGCTTTTCTCGCTCTGGCATATCCGTAAACATATACTCTATAGCTGCCAGGGAAATAGTTGCCGGAATCAAATCCACGTTCTCTGCAACACCAGGTACGATTGCATCTTTGAGAGAAATTTCGTCTGAAAATATTTCGTATATCCCGGTTGTATCTTTAGACTTAAGACCCAGACCCAGGGATGCATGTCCCTGTGGATCCATATCAATCAGCAGTACTTGCGCATCATTATTACCAAAACTTGCAGCCAGGTTAATTGCCGTTGTTGTTTTCCCACATCCACCCTTCTGATTTGCAATTGCTATGACTTTCATTTCATTTCTCCGCTTTTGTTATTCATTTATATTTGAATTATTCAATTAAGACGAAGTACTGATATCGCCACTGTCAATCATCCCTGACAACACTGCTATTAGATAATCAATTAAGTCGGTAAGCTTCTCCTTTTTCTGGCACTGACCAGAATACTAACAACTGATTTTTTACCCACAGACACACACCCGGACTGAATACACAGTCTAAAATAAATAAAAAAAACGGGTTATAACAAGGAGGGTATCGAGTTAACTTAGGCTTAAAAAAAGGGGAAAACGGTTTCTTGCACCCTTTAACTAGCTGGTGCCGTGGGGGACTTAATTTGTCGTGAATCCTGGGATTCGACAAAACAATCGCAGCCACACATCCTCCGGGGAGGTAGGAGAGTTAACCAAGTATCACAAATATAAAATATTTGTCAAGCATTTTATTTTGCAATTTAAATTTCTGGCACAAGAAATCCGGCACTTACTTACAATTACCAGCATACCCAAAAGATAACTCTGACAGATAACGAATTGTAAATAAATTATGTCGAGGTTGAGATAAACTTTTTTGCAGGGCAGTCATTACAGGGCGCATAGTTTCAGCAAACCCTTCGGGGGGATTAACAATAAAGATGCCACTTCCGATCATACTCGTACCTGAATCAGGCAAAGCAACGGGAAGCTCTAGTTGCAAAACCCGCCCTACAGACACAGCCTCAGCAACTGATTTTGCCATACATGCCTGCTTCATAACCGGGTACCAGATCATGCATGTTACATTTGATGGCACAGAATAAATCTGCACGAGCAGATTTAGAACCCTGTCATAATCTGATGATTCAACATAAGGCGGATCAATCAGAAAAACAGCCTGGCATTTATCTTTAGAAATAACTGAAGCATAAGCCGAAAAACCATCCTGCTGTATAACTGTAACATTCTTATAACAGGCAAATGTATTACAAAGATGATCAAACACCTCACTATTAAGCTCAAAAAAATAACACCTGTCATCAGCAGCCAGAACACTCAACGCAAATAATGGAGACCCTGGATAATATTGTAATAACGTATCTTGATTACGCGCCCTGACAAGTTGCACATAACTTTGCATCCCCTCAACTGGTTCTGATTGCTCCCACACTGGTAAAATACCTGTTTTATACGCCTGCCTGGTTTTCGTCGATGAACCCTTCAAATCATAAATACCCGCACCTGCATGGGTATCAACGTAGCAGACTTTAAGACTGGATTGCTTTTTAATATGCTCCAGCAAGTTAACTAAGACGACGTGCTTAAGCACATCACCATGATTACCTGCATATGAAAGGTGAGAATATGCCTGCATAGCTTATGCTAATATGACGTCCAGACCAGGCAATATGATCTACACATCTTTCTGCCACACTGTTTTAATATTGACGAATTCACGCAAGCCATGGACTGAAAGCTCACGCCCATAACCGGAATGCCTGGTACCACCAAAGGGTAAACGTGGATCGCTTTTAAC
>JAOUQA010000459.1 GCA_029879605.1 Gammaproteobacteria bacterium | reverse complement strand
GACGGGCGAACCCTGCCAGGCCGATTAAGCCGGAACCGAATAGCCAGATAGCGGCTGGGACTGGGACTGCCGTGACAGTTAGCTCTATATCCACAGCGTGGATTAACTCTCCATCCAGCAGCAAATTGATTCCGTTGATACCATCACCATCCGCATCTAGCGTCCTGATAGTAGCCATCGTACCATCAGCTTCTATGAGCCAGTCTGTTGGACCAGATAACGTATAACCACTGCCAGTCATTAACTCAGCAAAGTCAGCCGTGGTAACGCCACCATCAAGAAGCCAATCAAGCCTGCTCATAGTATAAACGCCAAAACCAGATGCAGTGATCGATAAATCAGTCGCGGTCTCACCAGAGGATGACCCCATGCTAAAACTTTCCGTATACCAGGAATTTTGAGTCATGGTTCCAGTTATTGAAGCAACACCCCAGACAGACCCATCAAAAGTATTTCTTATAGTCATGGTGCCATCCAGTGTATAAGCCGCTGAAGTGTCACAACTATAACCATCGTAATAACCATAGTCATCGTAAGAATCAACACAGGTCTGACTAAGAATGGCAGCATGCACCTGAGTTATTGACGCTATTAATAAAGCCCAGGTTAAAATTATTTTCTTATTATTCATTTTCATATCCTTGTCAAAATTTTTTATTTATTTTTATACTCACCAATCAATCCCACAGGTGTGCAGCATAAACAAGGCAATATCTATACCAGAATAAAATTCGCTATATATTTCAACATACTAATATTTTCATATGTGACAATTAGTACACAAAGTGTAAAGCATGCCTTACAGGTGACAGCAACTATTTACAAAACGCGAACATAAAAAAGGCGGCCTGAGGCCGCCTTTAACCTGGATTAGAAAGGAATTATGCCTTTCTACGACGGGCGAACCCTGCCAGGCCGATTAAGCCGGAACCAAATAGCCAGGCAGCGGCTGGGACGGGGACTGCGCTCACTACTGGATCATTCGCAAAAAAACCTAATGTCACGACGGTGCCATGAAACAGACTGTCTGGATTATTAAACACACTTTGCCCGACAAGAAAAGCATCACCGGTTTCATAATCCATGCTCGTACCAGATATTGTCTGGTAACCACCATAAATACCCAGATAAGAATAAGTAGCTGAAGTGGTTAAAATCATATTAGGCAAATCAAATCGCTCACCATTCCAGGTAGCATACATAGGTACTTCCAGTGTCCAGTCACCTGCGGTACTCGTGTCATTATCAACTAATGTGCCAGTCCCTGCTCCATGAACATAGAACTCAACAGGCGAAGTTCCAAAATAACCAGTGGTTCCAATATGCCAGTCATTAATGGGATCAAGTGTTAATGAAGAAGTACCTTCCCCATATAAACTTGAGTTATCAAATGCGCTCGCATCAAACTGAATAGCCTTAGCTTGTGTATCTATCGCTAATTCAAAACCCTCTGTAAATCCTGGTACAGACCAGTAAAAATTACCGCCTAAAAGATCCATATTAAATGTGCCAGGAAAATCCCCAGGCACATTAACTTTAGCTGCGTGCACACTGGTAGAAAAAACCAAAACCATACTTGCTAATACCAGTTCCCAATACTTCATTGTCACTTTCCTTTACACATTTAATTAAATTAATCATCTTTATAACAACAGAAGCAATAATTAAACCAGATCTATAAGCTAATGTTTCCAGAAGAATTATTTTAGAAACAGGATTATTTACCAACGGATAATGTAAAGAAAGACGACAAGCAGGTACTTTGATAGCGCTGCTGTCAGCAGATGCTAACAGCAGCCAGTAAAGAATTAATCCATATACATGGACGAAACCGATTCATCACTGTGAATACGGCGTATGGTTTCACCCAGCATGGTGGCTATAGAAAGCTGGCGAATTCTGCCGGTGGCTTTAGCCGCTTCACTTAAGGGAATCGTATCGGTTACCACCAGTTCATCCAGGTTAGAACCGGTAATATTTTCAATCGCAGGCCCGGAGAGCACGGGGTGAGTACAATAGGCGGTGACACTGGTTGCGCCATGATCTTTCAGGGCGGCGGCAGCTTTGCACAGGGTGCCTGCGGTATCCACCAGGTCATCAACCAGCACACAGTTTTTGCCTTCCACTTCACCAATGATATTCATCACCTGGGCCACGTTGGCCTTGGGACGACGTTTATCGATGATTGCCAGTTCTGCATCACCGAGGCGTTTGGCTATGGCGCGGGCACGTACCACACCACCCACATCGGGAGAAACCACCAGCAGGTCATTATGACGCTGACGCCAGATATCACCCAGCAGGATGGGAGACGCATAAACATTATCAACGGGAATA
>JAOUQA010000458.1 GCA_029879605.1 Gammaproteobacteria bacterium | reverse complement strand
AATACCCTGTAGCTTTAAGCAGATATCAAGTGTTTATTAATAATCCAGGCAAGCACTAATTAGCCACACTGACATCAAGACTGGAATAGCCTGATCGCCCATGATCATCAACCACACGCAAAACATACTGCCCCGGTTTACTCTGCCAGTAATAGGGCACGCCAGCTTTAGTCTTACCCAGGTAGGTTTCATTAATAAACCAGTACAAATACCTTACATCTGCATCACTAGTTGCATTAAAAGCAATTGTATTATATTTATCTTTTCGATTAATTTGATAAATATATTTTACTTTCTCAAGGGGGGATGTAATTTCAGGTTTTATACCCGCAACTGTATAACTATACTGTTTACAGGCCGGCAAAAAAGGTGGTGGTATTTTTCTTTCCATACCTGCCTGCTTAAATACAGACAGTAAATCTGACGGCCAGAATTCATAAACCTTGTTTACAGTTTGTTCTGATTCGTGACAGGCTCTTAAGCCAGTAGCCTTATCAATCAATATATTTCTATGAATACCACACTGATTAATAGGTGAAACACCTGGAATAAAACCACTGTTAACTTTAACGGTACAATAATCATGCGCAATCTCACCCGAATGCGCACATACTTTTACTAATTTAACGCTATCTGGCTGAAATACTTTTACCTCTGCAATAGCTGGCTGCCTGGCCTTAATTGCATCAATTATTCGAAAAAATAATGGTGCGGCGGCCTTACGACCAATCAAAACATGATTGCCATCACCCTGAAAATTACCAACCCAGACTGCTAGCACGTAGGGGCCAAATACACCTATACTCCAGGCATCACGGTAACCATAAGATGTACCTGTTTTCCAGTACACAGGTAACTGATTACGCAAACTGACATTCTGGTATGATCGTCCCGGTCGTTGATTACCTGCCAGCATATGTAAGCCAAGATAACTGGCTTCCTCAGTCAGAATCCTTTTTGTCATTAATGGTTTTTTATTATTATTCCATTGAATGGGCTTCATAATGCCTTTGTTTGCCAGTGCCGCATAAAGTCGAACCAGTTCATACATACTGACTTCAGAACCACCCAGCACCAGTGACAAACCATAATGCTGTTTTGCTTCAGGTAAATAAACATCAGCCAGTTTCAGAAAATCATATAGATCCGGTGATGCAAGCTTCTCTGCCATTATGACAGCCGGAATATTTCGACTCTTCACCAGAGCATCTGCTACTGTTACCGGGCCAATAAATTCCTGATCATAATTTTCAGGATTATAAGCACCGAAACTGGCAGGTGCATCTTTTAATATAGACCGTGTATGCACAAGCCCCTGCTGTAAGGCCAGGCTGTAAATAAATGGCTTCAACGTTGAACCGGGTGAACGCCTGGCCAGAACACCATTTACCTGGCCATGAATATCCTCATTAAAATAATCAACTGAACCCACCATGGCACGAATTCCCATGTCTCGATAGTCAATCAGCAAGGCAGTTGCATTATTCATACCGATCGATTTATTTGTCTCTATATACTGTGACAGTGTTCGCGATAGCAAATCCTGCAACTCAAGATCCAGACTGGTATAGTTATTCTGCTGATCAGATAATTTCAGATATGCTTCTACGAAATGCGGCGCACTAAATGGTAACTGCTTACGATTAGCTGCATGTAACGGTAATTTTAGCAACTCAGCCTGCTGACTGCTTTGTGGATATTCATCAAGCCAGCGACTGATCAGCTCATCACGAGCCCGCACCAGCCCCGGATTGTCATGGGACTTATCAAGGCTACGGTAAGCAGGACTTTGTGGAATTACCGCTAGTGTAAGCGCCTCGTGTAATGATAGTCTGTCCGCAGTCTTGTTAAAATAAATTAAGCTGGCGGCCTCAATCCCTTCAATATTCCCTCCATAAGGTGCAAGATTGAGATAAGCTTCGAGTATCTCATCTTTACTATAATGCCATTCGATTTGCAGTGCGCGAAGTATCTGGTATATTTTTCCTGTAATCGACTGGCTATGGATATTGAATCTCAGACGAGCAGTCTGCATCGTAATTGTCGATGCGCCAACACGCGCATCACCTGACACATAAGTTGTCCAGAAAGCCTTTATCAGTGCGACAGGATTAATACCGTAGTGCTGGTAAAAATAACGATCTTCATATAACAAAGTCGCTTTATGCATAACTGGAGCGATATCACGTAACTTGACGCGTAAACGGTATTTTTCATCATTCGACAAAGTCAGGCGCAACAGGCTACCATGCCGATCATAAACAGCCTGGGAAACAGGCTTGGTCTCATAAAGTGATGGCCGTGGAATAGAAACCAGGACAATTATTAAAAACAAACCAG
>JAOUQA010000002.1 GCA_029879605.1 Gammaproteobacteria bacterium | reverse complement strand
TTAGTGAGTTGCCTGAACGAGAACAGTTGATTATGTCTCTGTATTATAACGATGAATTAAATTTCAAGGAAATTGCCCAGGTACTGGAAGTGAGTGAATCAAGAGTGTGTCAGATTCATGCACAAATTATGGTGGCATTAAGAGAAAAAATGTCTGACTGGAAAGAGGAGTAAATTTTCTTATCCGGTTATGACTGGAATTTAGTTAAATGTCTGCCAGAATATTTATACTAATGAGTGATAACCGGGGATTTAAGTTTGGATAAAAATATGAAAATTCTCATTGTTGATGATTTTTCAACTATGAGACGAATCATTAAAAATCTATTACGTGATCTGGGGTTTAATAATACCCAGGAAGCAGATGACGGCACTACTGGCCTGCCCATGTTACAGACGGGTAATTTCGATTTTCTGGTTACTGACTGGAATATGCCTGGTATGACAGGCATCGATTTACTGAAAGCTGTGCGCGAAGATCCCAAGTTGCAAAACCTTCCCGTCCTGATGGTAACTGCCGAAGCAAAAAAAGAACAGATTGTTATGGCGGCACAGGCCGGTGTTAATGGTTATATAGTCAAGCCATTTACCGCGCAGACTCTTAAGGAAAAAATTGAGAAAATCTTTGAGCGTATAGAAGGTTGAGCCAGGGTCTTCTATGGAAAATATTATTGATAAAAACCTGTTACTGGCAAAAACAAAAAATCTTGTTTCTTTGTTAGAAGAAAATAATGCGTCAGATGAGGAAATAGAATCTGCACTGGGCGAAATAGTCACAGCAGGCGAAAGCCGGTTGTTTCATGAGCTGGGAAAGATGACGCGTGAAATTCATGAAGCCATCATGAGTTTTAGAATGGATTCAAAAATTATAAACCTGGCCCAGACCGATTTCCCGGATGCAAAAGACCGTCTTGAATATGTTATCAGTATGACTGAGAACGCGGCCAATACTGTTTTAAATGTTGTCGAGCAGGGAACACCGGTTGCAGAAGAGCTGGCAACCCAGGCGCAGCACCTGAGTGAGCGCTGGAATAAATTTCGTCGCCGTGAAATGAACAGTGAAGAACTGCGTTTAATGGGTGCCGATGTTGAAAAATTCTTTACTGATTCAGAAACAATGATGAATAAGCTTTTGTCCGGTTTTACAGAAGTGTTAATGGCGCAGGATTTTCAGGATCTCACAAGTCAGATTATCCGAAAAGTAATCACCCTGGTTGATGATGTTGAATCTAACCTGGTCGAGCTTATAAAAATACAGGGTGAGCATTTTGTTAATCCTGAAAATGAGAAAGAGGAAAAGTCGGGCGACAGGGATAATCTTGATGGTCCGCAAATTCCAGGCAAGGAAAAAGAAGATGTTATGAAAGGTCAGGATGATGTAGATGATTTACTGGCGAGTCTTGGTTTTTAGAGGTCAGGCATGTCAATTGATCTAGATGATGAAATACTACAGGACTTTTTGGTCGAAGCCGGAGAAATTCTTGAGCTACTCAATGAACAACTCATAGAACTTGAGCAATCACCTGATGACAATGATTTGCTGAATGCTGTCTTCCGGGGGTTTCATACTGTAAAGGGTGGTGCGGGCTTTCTTGCTATTCATCCCATGGTTGATGCCTGTCATGTCTGCGAAGATGTTTTCAATGTATTACGTCAGGGTGAACGCAAAGTCTCTCCCGCATTGATGGATGCTGTACTACAGGGGCTGGATGCAGTTCAAACCATGTTTGCTGAAATACAGTCAGCGACTGATCCTACGCCAGCATCTCCCGAATTATTAAGCCAGTTAAAAATATTTTCCCAGCCAGGTGATGACGAACCGTCTGTGCAAACTGTTCAGGCTGAGTCTGTTGATGTCGTTAAAACGGATGACCAGGATGAAGCTGACGCGGAATTTGATGCCTTGCTCGATGCAATGGAATCTGCTGGTAAAGATTCAATAACCAGCCAGGCTGAGACGCATTTATCAGCAGATGATATTTCAGATGATGAGTTTGAAGATTTACTTGATCAACTGCACGGTAAGGGTAAGCATAGTGGTCGTCCACCTGCTGCAAAAGAAATTAGTGAAACCTCTTCAGGGGATCAAAATTCTGCTGATCTTATAACCGATGATGAGTTTGAAAAAATACTGGATGAAATGCATGGTGCTGGTAAAGGCCCAACAGCAGGTTCTTCTGCGGCAGTGCCAGGTCAGAAAAGTGATGATTTAATATCAGATGATGAATTTGAAAAATTACTGGATGATATGCATGGTAAGGGTAAAGGCCCTACGGCTGATAGTAGAAGTGATGCATCTTCTCCAGAACCTGATGTTAGCAAACCTGAATCGCCGATTTCGGTTGAAGTCAGTAAAGAAAAAACTGTTGTCAGCAAACCCGCGGCAGCTAAACCAGTCCCTAATAAACCTGCTGGAGAAACATCTGTTCGAGTGGATACTGAACGGCTGGATGAAATAATGAACCTGGTCGGTGAACTGGTGCTGGTACGAAACCGGTTGCATACCTTGCGTGCCACCATGGGTGAGGGACAGGTTACCCAGGCCATAACAAACCTGGATATGGTGACATCGGATCTGCAGACTTCGGTTATGAAAACCCGCATGCAGCCTATCAAGAAAGTATTTGGACGTTTTCCCCGTGTTGTAAGAGACCTGTCACGACAGATTAAAAAAGAAATCAAGCTTGAAATGTATGGCGAGGAAACAGACCTGGATAAAAACCTCGTCGAAGCACTGGCTGATCCCCTGGTTCACCTGGTGCGTAATGCGGTGGATCATGGCATAGAGCCACCGGATGAGCGTGAGCGTAAAGGCAAACCGCGGGAAGGCACTGTAACATTATCCGCAGTACAGGAAGGTGATCATATCCTGTTATCGATCGAAGATGATGGTGCCGGTATGGATCCTGACAAGTTGCGTCAGAAAGCCGTTGAAAAGAGCCTGATGGATGAGGAAACAGCCGCAAGACTGGATGATAAGGAATGTTTTAATTTGATTTTTATGGCTGGCTTTTCGACCAAGGATGAAATTTCAGATATTTCAGGACGCGGCGTGGGCATGGATGTGGTAAAAACTCGTATCACTCAGCTTAATGGTGCACTGGATATTGATTCAGAACTGGGTAAGGGCAGTTGTTTAACCATTAAAGTGCCTTTAACGCTGGCCATTCTGCCGACTTTAATGATCGCCCTTGGATCACGTACATTTGCTTTACCCCTGTCCAACGTAAATGAAATATTTGAGCTGGAAACACGCAAAACCAATGTTGTGGATGGTCAGTTAATGGTTATGGTGAGAGATAAAGCTGTGCCTTTATTTTACCTGGCCAAATGGCTATTACTGTCAGGTGAGCGCCCTCAGTTTGGTGAAGGTTTTGGCCAGGTGATAATTGTTCAGATGGGCAATCGTATGGTAGGACTGGTCACAGACCAGGTGATTGGTCAGGAAGAAGTCGTTATTAAACCACTGGGCGCATTGCTTCAGGGACTACCAGGTTTTGCCGGTTCAACGATTACCGGTGATGGTGGTATTGCACTGATTATAGATGTTCAGAGTTTGTTGAAAGCGCGGGTACGAAGAGGTTTTTAATCCTTTCCAGCAGGATTTTTCAGGTTAATTAGCTATGCTGTTTTTGTCCGGGAAAGTCATTCAACTATTAATATTAAAAAAGATCGTTCATCTGACTGGTTGCGTACAGATCCAGAATGAGTCAGGTTTATTAGCAATAGTTAATTGAAATCTTCAGTATTGATCGTCCTGTTAAGATGATAGGTGCAGTTGCTGAAGCCGAGACACTATGGCTCAGGTCAGGGAAATGAGGCTATAGCAGGGTGTCAGGACTGAGATATCTGGATATTGCCCAGTTAAAGGGAGTTGTTATGGCTCGGAAAGATATTAAAAAGAGCTGATTTAACCCGGCAAATCATGAATTCATTGTAGCAGGTGTATCCACTGGCTGGTCGATAGCATAACGGAATGTGTTATCACGGTTGCCTGAAAGCTTTTCTTTGCCCATACTTATTGTACAGCCAATGCCGGACACTATTTTAGTGGCATTTGCTAATCGCCTTAACCGGTTTTGTATGACTGCTGTTCTACAGGTACAGAATTATGTTGTGCCAGATTCGGGCTTTGCTGGCCCCGGTGGAATGCAAATGGTTCAGGTAATAATGGGCAGACATATGATCGTATAAAAGAAGAAAAAAATTCTATGCAAAATTTTAAACCCTGTATTGATATATCGTTTGACACTTCTGCTTTCAGGGCAGGGGGAAGAGTATTCGCCAATGTTCTGACTGGTGCAGGCACTGTTTATGCTGTATTAGCAATGGTCGATTTTGCAGAACAAATTTTACCTATACAGGAGATAGGCGAGCTATTTGCCTACGGTCAGTGATATGGATATTTTAAGTATATTTGGTCTCATATTAGCTATTTCAGCTATTATTTTCGGTAATTTGCTCGGCGGTGGTGAGACAGTACAGCTGTTTCAGTTAACCGCGTTTCTTATAGTCGTGGGTGGCACCATGGGTGCTGTCATGATTCAGACATCTTTTTCTATTTTTCTTCGCGCCATGAGTATGGGGCGCTGGGTATTTTTTACACCTTCATTCAACCTGGATCAAACGGTCGAAAAACTGGTGTCCTGGAGCCAGATGTCCAGGCGTGAAGGGTTGCTGGCGCTGGAAGATATTTCATATGAAGAAGAAGAACTGTTTACTCGTAAAGCCTTGCAGTTATTAGTCGATGGTAATGAACCGGAAACCATTCGACAGGTGATGGAAACAGAAATCAGTATCATGGAACACACTGAAATACAGGCTGCAAAAGTTTATGAGGCGATGGGTGGTTACAGTCCGACGATAGGTATTATAGGTGCGGTGATGGGACTGATTCATGTTATGAACAACCTGGCAGATCCCAGTCGCCTGGGTGACGGGATTGCCACTGCTTTCGTGGCAACGATTTATGGTGTTGGTCTGGCTAATCTTGTCCTTTTGCCCATGGCTGGAAAATTAAAGTCACTGGTTCATAAACAGATTATTCAGTATGAAATGTTGCTCGAGGGTATTGTCAGTATTGCTGATGGAGAGAACCCCCGCAGTCTTGAATCCAAACTTCAGAGTTACTTGCGTTAAGCTCGATTTCTGAAGAGCTGAAGAAATTTTATGAGAATATTTATCTAATGCCACGTAAGCGATATATAAAAGACGAAGTAGAGGATACCAACCGCTGGCTGGTGTCTTATGCGGATTTTATTACGCTATTATTTGCCTTCTTTGTTGTGATGTATTCAATTTCATCCGTTAATATAGGCAAATACCGTGTGCTGTCTGATTCGGTTTCACTTGCATTTATACCTAAGGAACCCCAAAAAGAAGATGATGAGTCACTGGTTGCAGTTACCAGTGATCGTACGCCTTTTTCAATTGGCATTAGTGGCCAGTCACGTTATCGGGCAATGGCAGATACGGCGGCCGAGATTGAAAAACGGATGAAGAAATTAATTAACCTTGGGCAGATTGCCCTGCGCGGCAATGAACGATGGCTGGAAATTGAGCTTAAGTCGAGTATTTTATTTGAGAGCGGCAGTGCTGATCTCTCACCCCAGTCAGGTCAGATACTTGAGCAATTAAGTAAGGTGTTAAAGGGTAATCAGCACCCGCTTTATGTATCAGGTTATACCGATGATGTACCAATTAGTACTGAGCAATATTCGTCTAACTGGGAATTGTCAGCAGCTCGTGCAGCCAGTGTAGTAAAGTTGTTTGCAGAAATGGGCATTAACCAGGAACGCATGGGTGCGATTGGTTTTGGGGAGTTCAGACCCATCGCGGAAAATGATACTGAAGAAAACCGTGCTAAAAATCGTCGTGTTGTTATTCGTATACTGGCGGGTAATGATATGTTTGCTGGTCGGACTCCCTATGCAGATAAACCTGTAAAAGACGTGATAGATGGAAAAGAGGCACAAAGCTTGCAAGTTAAAAGTTTACAACCGGGTGAACCTGCAAGAGCATTTCAATGAAAGTATGGGCTATAGCCAATCAGAAAGGGGGAGTAGGTAAAACCACAACAGCAATTAGTCTTGCTGGGGTGATGCATAATCGTGGCTACAGGGTTTTGCTGATTGATCTTGATCCCCATGGCTCCCTGAGTAGCTATTTAAAACTGGACCCTGATGATACGGAACCCAGTGTCTATGATCTGTTTTATAAAACTGCTGATGTACGATCAGTGGTACGTCAATCTGAATTTGAACATATCTCATTTTTACCCGCTTCAACTGCACTGGCAACTCTCGATCGTCGTTTAGGTACAAAGGATGGTATGGGGCTGGTGATTAAAAAGACCCTGACCCAGCTACAACATTATTTTGACTATGTTTTAATCGACTGTCCTCCCATGTTAGGTTTGTTAATGGTTAATGCACTGGCTGCCTGCGATCGTTTATTGATACCGGTACAAACTGAGTTCCTGGCCTTAAAAGGACTGGAAAGAATGCTGCAAACAATCAGAATGATCCAGAAGGCACGTAAACAGGCGATAAATTATATGATTGTGCCAACCTTTTATGACAAACGACTCAAAGCGTCCAATGAAACCCTGGATACCCTCAGGAATAGCTACGCAGACTGCATCTGGGATGGATATATTCCTATAGATACCCTGTTCAGGGACTCCAGTCGTCAGGGTAAACCACTGTCAATCATGCGTCCCAGTTGTCGGGGTAGTCGTGCTTATTCACATTTACTGGATCATCTTGAAGATAAGGAAGCTGATTTATCCTATCAGGAGATGGAGCAGGAAAGTAATGAAGCATGAGTACTGAAAATAAACCACAGCAGGCTATCGAGGATTATTTGCAGGCATTACTGGATGATGTTCCCGATGAACTAAATACGACTGAAGTGGTGTATGAAGAGACAAAACCTAAGCTTGTAGGGCTTGATACGCTCGTTGAAACAGTACCTGATACGGCCAGGATTACCGAACTGGACAGGCTGGCTGAAGAAATTATCCAGATAGAACCTGTTATTACCCGGTTGCCGGAAGTAGAACCGATCTTCAATGAGAATAAGGGTGGTGATTCTGTTCCCGCAGATGATGTCATTATTCCAGACTGGGGTACTGAGCCCTTTCAATGTTTATTATTTAAAGTAGCCGGCTTAACACTGGCCGTGCCACTGGCCAAATTAAAAAGCGTCATGCCCTGGACTGATCATATTGTGGAAACGCCAAACCAGACTGAATGGTACCTGGGACTGGTTCAGAATCATGGCACTAACGTCAAAGTTATAGACACGGCATTGATGGTACTGCCAGAAAATTGTCGTGAAAATCTTGCTGCCAGGCCAGAGGATCGTTTTAGTCATATTTTGCTCGTTAATGATGCCGAGTGGGGTCTGGCCTGTGAATCTATTGGTGAAGTCATCTGGTTAAGCGCCGAACATGTTAAATGGCGTAAAAATAAACTCAAACGTCCCTGGCTGGCCGGTACAGTGCTGGAATATCTTTGTGCAATCATCGACACAGAGGTATTTGCTGATATGATGACTGATCGGGTTAGCTAAAAACCCCTTATATTTTAATGGTTTAGCAGTTATTTAAGGCTGAATTTCTAAAGCTTCTAGTCTAGACTCATGTTTTATACATCGCTGTCGACATATTATTTAAGTGGCACATAACATGCATAAAACTAACTGGAGTATTTAAGATGATGAATGAAGCAACTGCCAGCAATATTGAACACAGGCAGTGTGTAACCTTTCACCTGGATGATGAGATTTTTGGAATTAATGTCATGCTGGTACAGGAAGTATTGAGGGTTACCGATATTGCTCCTGTTCCTGGTGCTCCCGCATATATAGTAGGGATTATTAATTTACGAGGTAATGTTGTAACCGTAATTGATACCCGTATGCGATTTGGCCTGTTTCCAAAAGAAATTGATGACTTAACAAGAATAGTCATTATTGAATCAGAGAAACAGATTGTTGGCATTATTGTAGACAGTGTGTCTGAAGTAGTTGATATCTACAGTAATGAAATTGAATCAGCACCAAATGTTGGCAATGATGATACGGCACGTTATATAGAAGGTGTCGTCAGTCGCGGCGATGAGTTATTGATCCTGGTAGATCTTAACAAGTTGTTAACTGAAGATGAATGGACAGAAATGTCGACATTCTAAGTTGTTTAACATTTAACTGTGCTCATGGTAAATAGTCTGGAGATGTCGCAATGAGTTCGTTAATAATACTTATGTGTCTAATATTTTTTACAGCTTCTTTGTCCATGCTGGTCTGGACACGAAAAAAGATATCAGTTTTTGAAAAGCGGTTGAGATTGCTGTCTGGTTCCAGTCGTCTATCGGATGAGATTTCTGCTCTAAGTGCAGGCTCTATTGGCCTGGGTGATCGTTTTTTAAAGGTTGAAAAAGGTCTTCAGACATTAAATAACCGTTTTAATGAAATACAGTCGCAGGTCGATAGTAAGTCACCTTATGGCCAGGCAATTATCATGGCGCAACGTGGCAGTAGTGCAGAGGATATTGTAGATATCTGTGGTATCAGCCCTAATGAAGCTGCCCTGTTAATTATGATGCACAGGGCTCGTAAAGTCGCTTAATTTAGTATTGCCTACCCATTTAGATAATCACTACCGGATTTGTACATTGATGCAAACTGTTTGGTATTCTTTGATCTTGATTTCAGATAATCGATCGCTTTTGTCTGAGTTATAGGACGACTGAACAAAAAGCCCTGCATATTCTTGCATCGCCATGCTTTAAGTAAATTAAGCTGTTCTTTGGTTTCAACGCCTTCTGAAATAATATTAAGTCCAAGACCTTTAGCCATGGCAATAATCGCTTTAATAATTGATGCGTCTTCATCACTATTTTGCATATCGTGAATAAATGACCGATCGATTTTAAGTGTATCAATAGGTAGACGCTTCAGATAACTTAAAGAAGAATAACCAGTGCCAAAATCATCGATGGCGATATTAATGCCATGATTGCTTAATTGCGTAAGTTTGTTTATACCATTCTCAATGTCTTTCATAATGACATTTTCAGTAATTTCTATTTCAAGCATTTCACCTGGAATATTATTTTCATGCAGAATATTAACGATGTTCTTAACGATATCATCCTGTTCAAGCTGACATGCTGAAATATTTATAGCTACGCGAATATTGGATAAGCCAGCTTCTCGCCAGCGTTTAAGTTCAGCACAGGCATTACGTAAAACCCACTCTCCTATAGGTCGTATGAGCCCGGTTTCTTCAGCCAGGCCAATAAATTCATAAGGTGAAATTGAACCACGTTCGGGATGTTGCCAGCGAATTAATGCTTCCATTGCAAAGACTTCACCAGTTTCAATATTGATTTGTGGCTGATAACTAATTCTAAATTGATTCTGTGCTAATGCGCGACGGATATCATTTTCAAGTGAAAGGTGATTGGAGTAAGCGGCATTCATATGGTCAGCATAAAATCTAAAGCCATTTTTGCCATTGCCTTTAACTGAATACATCGCGATATCGGCAAACTTGATTAGTGATTCCATCGTTGTGCCATCATCAGGGTAGTGTGCTATGCCTATACTGGTGCTAACAAAAAATTCATGATTGTTAATATTGAATGGTTTTTCCAGTGATTTAATTATTTTAACAGCCACATTTTCCGAGCATTTGCGATCATATATTTCGGGTAATAGCAGGGTGAATTCGTCACCACCAATCCTTGCAAGTGTGTCACCTTCTCTTAAGCATTTTTTCAGTCTGACACTAACAGCCTGTAATAGCTGATCACCAATTACATGCCCCAGTGTATCATTAACAACTTTAAACCTGTCCAGGTCGAGAAACATGACTGCCAGTTTTAAATCATTGCGCCTTGCGTGAGAGATGGCCTGGTTTAACCTGTCTTTGAGTAAAGTGCGATTGGGGAGGCGGGTTAGCATATCATGGTAGGCCTGGAAGCGAATTATTTCTTCTGCTTCTACGCGTTCTGTTATGTCACGGGCAATTCCATAGGTGCCGAGAAATTTTGTGCTGGTAATGTCATTACTGGAGCTGTAAATGCCAATTGAACTTATTTCAATTGGAATGACGCTAGTTTCAAAGTGTCTTGGTGCACAATCATTGTTTTTGCATCTGAAACGAAGTTCTATGTTGGTTGTTGCTCGCTCACCTGTTCTGCGTTCATTGAAGGTGTGCTTGGCTTTTTCATGATCCTCTTCAATGATGATGCTTGTGTATTCCTTGCCAAGTAATTCTTCTTTTTTGTATCCGAGTAGTGTTTCAATGCGCTTGTTAATAAATGTAAATCGTCCATGTGAGTCCAGCATGTAAACTATATCAGGTGATTTATTAACCAGGTAGCGATGCAGTTTTTCTGACTCCATGAGCCTTGCCTGCATCTGCTTGTTTTCCATTTCAAGCTGGCGTTTCTTCAGTGCATTGCTTATAGAGTTGAGTAAATTTTCTGTAACGTAAGGTTTCTTTATGTAATCATACGCGCCGTGTTTAAGAGCGCTGTTAGCGGCTTCAAATGAAGATTCGCCACTAACAACAATGACGGTTGTATTTATTTTGTGGGCCTCAATAAATTGCATTACTTCATTGCCGCTGACATCAGGCATATTGAGGTCAAGCAATAACAGTCCAATAGTGTTGGTTTTAAGCCGCCTGATGGCATCTTCGCCATTTTTGGCCAGTATCACATTGAAACCATTTTGCGACATTAATTCCTGTAAACTATTTAAGTGATGCTGTTCATCATCAACTACAAGAATATTTTCGGTAAATTCTGTTAAATGCCTTACGTTCTTTTTGCCATTGTTATTTGTTTTATCATTTGACATTTTTATAAACTCAGTAATTTAATACTTTTTCGGGAAAAGTATGTTAAAAGTAGTGCCTTTATTTCCGGTTCTGCATGCGATAGATCCATTCATTTTATCGATCAGGTTTTTTACAATGCTAAGCCCGAGCCCTGAGTGCGTTTTCCCTTTGGTGCTGGTGACTGGTGAGTAAAGATCCTTTAGTATATTTTCATTGATTCCTGGACCATTGTCTTTTATTTCTATCTCAATGAATGAGTCGCCATTCATGTTTGCAATGCTTGTGGTGATATTGATTTCGCCACCTGAATCAATAGCCTCAACAGCATTTTTAATTAGATTCGTAATTATCTGTTTTGTTGAATTCTTATCCAGCGCTATCGGTTTTATTGCCCTGTTTAGATCCAGTGTAGATTTTATATTGTGAGTAGAAAATAGCGATGACTCGAATACCTTATTTAACTCGGTAATCAGCTCGTTTAGATCAAGTTTTTTATGTGGTATTTCTCTGCCTTGTTCTGTTTCATCTGCGCACCTGAGAATAATGCTGCCAACGCGATCTATTTCTTCTTTCATGACATTGATGTCATTTTGAACGGGGTCATTATCATTGAGTTTTTGAGACAAGATGTGTAAATAATTCTTTATTACGCTTAAAGGATTATTTGTTTCGTGAATGATTTCCCTGGCTTTGGCTCTGAATGCAGCTTTATTGTCTTCAAGTAACTGTTCTGCTTCTTGCGATCTGTTCTCTGATTCTTCAATGCTATTTGATACCTGGCCGGAAAACGTGATGAGTAAGTTGCGATTTTTATTTAGTTCTGTGCATTTAAAATGGTTAACAGCGCAGACTATAACAGCAACTGGATCATTTCGTTGTTTGACAGGAATGCATAAAATACCTTCGCTCTTTAGTACGCCTGTTAACTGCTGGTCAACAACTGCAAGCTTTTCTTTTTGTGAGCTTGAGAAAGAGTCCAGGATGCTGAAGTTTTTAAGTGATTTACTCAGTATGCTATTAGAATTGAGTGAGACTTTAAGATCGGAAATAAAATTATTCTCGACCAGTGCCTGTTCAGCCGGGGCGGTAATAGAGTTGGTTTCAACTGAATATGTAAACACAATACTTTTTCTTACGCCAAGTAAAAGCATGGTTGATTTTTGTATTGCTGAATAAATTGAAGAATTTGCGCTGGCCCTGAGAGGTAGATGGCTACCTTCTCCGTACGCTATATCTCTTACTTCCTGGGCTAGTTCAATCTGCTTGATATCATCATTGCCAATATCAATATTGAGTGAGCGAGCAACTTTTGAAACTTCTTCATGTGCATTATTTACAATATCGCTAATTAAAGCTTCAGAAATATCAAATAGCCTGTGAGCGTATTCAAAAGGCAGGCTGTTCTGTTCGGTATTGTTGAGCGCCAGTTTATTAGCAAGATTAATAATTTTTGTTAACTGATGGGCTTCCTGTATGTCTTCAATATTTGCATGGTGATATTTAGCTGCATCACTTATGGCATCAACTATATCCCATTTGGTGAGTAAAAATGCGCCCAGTTCGTCATGTGAAATATTAAAGTTCTGTTTTTCTATTGCCAGTATGTCTTCTGATGAATGTTCTGACTGGTCAATCTTGCTGTAATCAAAATTTCCATTGTTTTCCAGTACCAGTTTGCCGATGTCATGTAGCAGTCCTGCAAGGTAGGCTTCTTCAGCGCATTTGTAACTGGTGAGTCTGGCCAGTGATTTTGCGATAACTGCACAGCTCAGGGCATGTTTCCAGAAGTCTCTGAGAAATCGTGTTTTATGGGTACTGTATTTAGAGAAGAATTGCTGTACTGATGCGGTAATGGCAATTGATTTGATGGTATCAAGACCCAGGTACATCAGGGTGTGTTTAAATGATGTCAGGTTGCGTGTGTGACAATAGACCGGGGAATTAGCCACGGAGATTACTTTGGCACAAAGAGCGGCATCTCGACTAATGATTTCGTTTACGGTATCGAAGCTAACGTTATCATCTCGACAGGCGCTCAATAGCTTAATTAGAATATGAGGCAGGGAAGGTAGCTTGTTTACCTCCATTTCCTCAAGTAATTTGGTTGCTATTTCTCGCATCTTACTAATAGTATTACATTTTTTTATATTGTCAATTAGCCGGTGACAAGCGGTGGTTAATCCTGTTTTGTTACCGTATTAATCACCAGATATGATCATTGACAAAATAATGTCAATTTACGCCCCGAGCATATCGGTAAATGAGTCGTAATATGTTATTGTAGACATCAGATGGGGTTTGGTTTCACTATAAGTAGTTGAAATTAAACATAAAATGAGTTAAGTCAAATAAATGCATATAAATTTGATGGATTTAGCTGTTCAGGAAATTGAGTCCAGATGTTAAAAGGTAGAGATCAGACGAGCCAGCCTGCTCGAATCATCACCGTAACCAGTGGTAAAGGCGGGGTTGGTAAAACCAGTATAACGGTGAATACAGGTATAGCGCTTGCGCAAAAAGGCTATAAAGTCTGCCTGTTTGATGCTGATTCTAACCTGGCCAATATTAATATCATGCTGGGAGTGACACCAGAATATACCCTGCAGCATGTGATTAGTGGCGAAAAGAGTATTCATGAAATTCTACTGCATAAAGCAGGTCTGTATGTGGTTCCCGGTGCATCCGGAATAGCAGATTTTGTTGGCCTCAATCTGGTCGGGCAGCACCGACTGATTCAGGCACTTGAAGCTCTTGAGAATGATTTTGATTTTTTACTCGTTGATACCTCGTCTGGTATTGATAACAATGTTTTAACTTTTGTCGAATCAGCTCACCAAAGTGTTTTTGTGATCACGGCTGAGCCTACCTCATTAACAGATGCGTTTTCTTTATTGCGAGTATTAAAGAAAAGAGGCTATAACAGGAAAGTTAATATTGTTGTCAACTCGGCAACTACTGAACAAAGAGCGCAAAGAGTATTTTCACGTTTTGCCGATGCAGTTGATAAATACCTGGGTTACAGGCCTGAATTTCTGGGTTCTGTACTTAAGGATGACCTGTTGTCTTCAGCCATTTGTTTACAAAATCCAGTCATTAGCTATAAGCCAACATCGCCTTCAAGTAATGGTTTTTACCGGCTGGCAGATGCAATTGATAAGAAAATCACAACGTCTTCTGTTCAAAGTCTGAGTAGTCACTGGAAACAACTGGCTAATATTAATCTGGATACACCCGATTTCTCTAGTAGTAGTTTTGAAGATATTGCTGAACAGCCAGAGCCTAAGAATGTAGAGCCATTAACCTTTGAAGACCATCGACATGCAGTGGTTGATGCAATCGCTGACCCCAGTATTACCAAGAATGAAATAACGGGTATGATGATCGGGTTTATGGAAGCTTATGTGGCACGCTTTAATGCCTATCCTGTTGATGTAACGAAAATGCTCTATCGCTCATTGGAGTTGAATACTATACCAACTCGACAGATTAATGACCTGTTAATGACATTGCAGCTGACCTATGAGAATAACTATGATTATATTGATCAGGAATCAGCTACTAACTATCTTTGTTCCATGGTTAATAATTATACTGAAAAGTATAATGACTATCCCTTTGATGCGGTTAGTGCGCTCTACAAGTCATTAGAGCAAAAACCATTATCCGAAAGCAAGATGCGGAAACTATTAACCACTTTGCATCTTATTTATCAGGATCAGTATCTTTCAGCTGAAAATAGAAATGCGCATAGTAGCAACCTGTTAACCAGCTCTGATGAAGATAGTGGTGAACTTGAGATGTTAACAGCTCAGATCCAGCAGAGACACCTGAAAAATCTGGAACAGAAAATTCAGCAGGAATTTGGACTAAAAAATGAATCTAAAGATTCTAAGGAAGAAAATCTTCAGCTGGTAAAAACTGAGCGTTTTGCACCGGCAACTGAACTGGGAAGTGATGTTATCGATATTCAGCAGAAAATTCAGCGATCAGAAGAAACTTCGGATGATTATGATGCCCTGATGGATAGTATCAGGTATGCATCACTGATTGATTAAGCCAGGCTGGCTTTATAGTTTTTTTCTGAGAACCCTATCTTCAGGATACTATCTGTTTCTAATACCGGTCGCTTAATAATGCTCGGGTTATCCAGCATTATCTGGATCGCCTGTTTTTCATCTAGTGACACTTTTAATGATTCATCCAGGGTGCGCCAGGTAGTACTGCGTTTATTCAGCAGGATTTCCCAGCCAGTTACTTTTACCCATTGCTTAAGCTGTTTTTCTGGCACGCCCTGTTTTTTATAATCATGAAACTGGTATTCGATATGATTGTTATCAAGCCATTGACGGGCTTTTTTTACAGTGTCACAGTTTGGGATGCCGTAGAGGGTAATCATGCCTGGTTCAGGATAAGTTTGAATACAGGTGAATTAACGCAAATAAAAGAAGTATTATAAATAAATATTTATTTACGTTAATTCACTGAATCATAATTAATCAATGTCTCGCAGTAACTGGTTGATGCCAACTTTGCTTAAAGTTTTTTCATCAACCTGTTTAACGATTACTGCGCAATACAGGCTATAGGTGCCATCTTTTGATGGCAGGTTGCCTGAGACAACCACTGATCCTTTAGGAATTCTTCCGTAAGTAACTTCGCCTGTTTCGCGATTAAAGATTTTTGTGCTCTGGCCAATGTAAACACCCATTGAAATTACAGAGCCTTCTTCTACGATCACGCCTTCGACAACTTCTGAGCGTGCGCCAATGAAACAGTTATCTTCGATAATGGTTGGTGAAGCCTGTAATGGTTCAAGAACACCGCCGATACCAACACCACCAGATAGATGAACATTTTTACCAATCTGGGCGCAGGAGCCAACAGTTGCCCAGGTATCAACCATGGTGCCTGAATCAACATAGGCGCCGATATTGACATAGGATGGCATTAATACAACGCTGGGCGCGATGTATGAACCGCGTCGAGCTGTGGCGGGAGGAACAACACGTACGCCGGATTCGCGGAAATCACGTGTGTTGTGATCGGCGAATTTGGATTGAACTTTGTCGTAATAGTTAGTGAAGCCGCCTTTGATAAATTCATTGTCATTAATTCTAAATGAAAGTAACACGGCTTTTTTTAACCATTCATTAACAACCCAGTCGCCATCAATTTTTTCAGCGACCCTGGCCTTGCCGGAGTCAAGCATGGCGATGACTTCGTCAACTGCTTCACTGACATGGGTTTCTGCATTGCGTGGAGTAATATCTGCACGACGTTCAAAAGCTTCTTCAATAATATTTTTTAAATCTTCCATCGGTGTCTCCGATTACAGTTTCTCTATAAATTGGTAAATTCGATTAGCAGCTTCAATAGTTTCTTCAACAGTCGCAACCAGTGCCATACGAATATGATTCTCACCGGGATTAATGCCATTACTGTTACGGGATAAAAACTGACCCGGTAATACTGTTATGTTCTGTTCAGCAAATAGTTGCCTGGCGAAATCAGTATCTACAACAGGTGTCTGGGGCCAGAGATAAAAGCCAGCGTCCGGTAGTGTAACATCTAGTACGGGTGAAAGTATTTGCAGAACCGCATTAAATTTTTCTTTGTACATGCTTCGATTATCAACAACATGTTGTTCATCAGACCAGGCACTAATGCTGGCAGCCTGTGTGGGCGGCGGCATGGCACAGCCATGGTAGGTACGGTACTGGAAAAATGCCTTGATAATCTCAGCATCACCTGCAACAAAACCGGATCTTAAACCTGGCAGGTTAGAACGTTTGGACAGGCTGTGAAAAACAATGCAGCGCTTAAATGTATCATTACCCATCTCACTGGCTGCTTCCAGTAGACCCGGCGGCGGACTGTTTTCATCAAAATAGATTTCGGAATAGCATTCATCGGATGCAATAATAAAATCATATTTTTCAGCTTTTTCTATCAGTGCTTTTAACTGATCCTTGCTGATCACTGCACCTGTCGGGTTGCCGGGTGTGCAGATATACAGCAGCTGGCATTGTTGCCAGTGATTTTCCGGGATGGCATCAAAGTCAGGTAAATAAGCTGTTTCTCGGGTGGTATTATAAAAAACCGGTGTTGCACCTGCGAGTATGGCTGCGCCTTCGTAAATTTGATAAAACGGATTAGGCATTAATACCACTGGTTTGTTATTGCGATCAACCACTGCCTGGGCAAATGCAAACAGGGCTTCCCGTGTACCGTTAACAGGTAAAACCTGGGTTTCTGGATGAATGGCAGCACTCTGTCCCAGTTTGAAACGCCTGTTGAGCCATTCAGCAATAGTACTACGTAATTCCAGTGAACCCCTGGTTAATGGGTATTGCCCGGTACTATCCAGCGAAGCGGCCAGCTTTTCAAGCACAAAACCGGGTGGTTGATGCCGAGGCTCGCCTATGGATAATGCTATATGCGCTTTATCTTCAGGTGGTATGGATGCTTGCTTGAGCTCTGCCAGCTTTTCAAAGGGATAGGGTTGTAGATGATTTAGATCTGGATTCATATACACTTTGGTCTGGAGCGTGTTAAAACGAGGCGAGATTATACCCTTTACGGAGCGAAATGTGGCTGTTTTATCCATACATCATGTCAGTTTACTGGTGACTGACACAAAAAAAGCACTGGAATTCTACCTGGGTATCCTGGGTCTGGAGCAGGACAACAATCGACCTGACCTGGGTTACCCCGGTGCCTGGATCAATATTGGTAAGCAACAGATCCATTTGCTTGAACTACCCAGTCCAGATCCCCTGTATGGTCGACCAGAGCATGGTGGCAGAGATCGTCATCTTGCGGTTCAGGTTGATGATCTGGATGGCATTGTTGAGAAACTGGAAATGGACGGAATTGATTACACGAGAAGTCGGTCAGGACGCCAGGCAATATTTTGCAGAGATTATGATGATAATGCCCTTGAAATCATAGGGATATAAATAAGCCTGTTACCATTTTTAAAAAAATAAAAAATATTGTGGAGCACCTGAAAACTGCTATATAGAGTTCGAGAATTACTAGAAGTAAAACAGGGTTCTGGACTTTTTAATATTAAATAATAGCAGGAGATATGAATGCAAAAATTAAAACAACTATCATTAACTGTGGCAGTTGCAGGTGTTTTAAGTAGTGGTGCTGCGATGGCTGAATTAACCGGTAATATTGGTGTAACCAGTAATTATCTATGGCGTGGTGTAACCCAGACCAGTGATTCAGCCGCTATTAGTGGTGGCCTGGATTATGCGCATAAATCAGGTGCCTATGCCGGTACCTGGGCATCAGAAGTAAGCTCATTAAATGGTGAAAGTGGTCAGTATGAGCTGGATTTGTATGTGGGTTATACGGGTGATGCGGGCAGTGTCAGTTATGATGTGGGCGTTATCAAATATATCTATCCGATTGATGATGGTGGTACAGTGCAAGTTGATGCAGACTTTACCGAAGTTTATGTCAGTGCCGGTTTTGGTCCGGCTACACTGTACCTGGCTTCTACATTAAGTAAGGAAGGCGATCCGCAATTTGAAAAAGATATGTATTTTAGTTTGAGTGCGGATTTCAAAGTGGCTGGTCTGGGTATGACAGCGTTATATGGCGATTATGATTTTGACGACCCTGCGGGTACTGACTACAGCCATTATTCACTGGGTTTAAGTAAGGATGATTTTACTTTTGCATTAGAGCAGAATGATATAACTGGTGCTGATGATGTAAGAGTAGTAGTGTCATGGAGTAAAGAAATTAGCCTGTAATAGTTTTCAGTTTAATCAAAAAACAGGTGGCTCAGGCCGCCTGTTTTTTATCTGTGATTTTTATGGTGTTGTGAGTAATATCATATTTTAATTCGGTTGCCTGGTTATACAATAAGCAGGGTAAAAAAATTACAATAGCAATATGGGATTAATGAAATGAACAAAATACGTCTTCTTACACTTTTCATTGTATTAAATACACTTTATATGTCACCCGTTGTTGCAGAGGTAACGGGTAATATTGGTGTCTCCAATAATTATATCTGGCGAGGTGTGACCCAGACTGATGATGAAGCAGCTGTTAGTGGTGGTATTGATTACAGTCATAAGTCTGGACTTTATATTGGCACATGGTTTTCGAATATGGGTGATGGGGCCGGGGGTGCCGGTTATGCTCGCTATGAACAAGACCTGTATGCAGGCTTTGCGGGTAAATCAGGTGAGTTTGGTTATGATGCAGGTTTAATCATGTACCGTTACCCGGTAGATAATTCTATCGATTTTACTGAGCTTTATGGCAAGATAAAAGTGAAAAATTTTGGTTTTGGCATGGCCTTTACTATTGATTCAGATGCGGGTGGACTGGATAGTGATTTCTATATGCATGCTTCGGCGGCCTTTGAAATTAAGAAGAACCTGATGGCTGAAGCTTTGTTTGGTAATTACCAGTTTGATAATCCCTTAACTGAAGATTATATGCATTTTAAACTGGGGCTGGTTAAGGATGACCTGGGTTTTGCCATTGAAAAGAATGATCGAACTGCACCTGATGAAGATGATATGCGACTCACGGTGAGTTGGAGTAAAGAAGTGGCATTATAGTTATATTTTTTGGTTATCAGAAAATAAAAAAGGGCGATGAATCATCGCCCTTTTTTATTAAGCGGTTTTTGCTGATAGAGGTTTGAAAATAGCTATTAACAGTGGCAATAAAGTTAGATTTGCCAGTAAGGCTATCATCATGGCAAAACCTGTGAGTATGCCAAAATAGATCATTGGAATGAAATTTGACAGGGCCAGGATAGAGAAGCCTAAAGTAATGGTCAGAGTAGTGTAATACATTGCTCGGCCAATACTGGTATGACAGCGTTTGATACTGGCCCAGTAGTCCTGGTCGATGGAGAATTCTTCAATAAAACGATGTACATAGTGAATGGTGTCATCAACTCCAATACCAATACAGATAGCGGCAATGGTGATTGTCATAATATCCAGCGGTATTCCCAGTAATCCCATTAAGCCAAGAACGGTTCCGGCAGCAATCATGTTTGGAATTATCGATAATAATGCCAGCTGGAATGAACGGAACAGGATGATAAACATAATCAGTATCGCCATGAAAACCACACCGATCGTTAATATCTGGGAGGTATAAAGACTTTGTAGCATATTGTTATAAAGCACTACCATACCGGTTAAGTTTAACTGTTCTTTTTTGAGTCCCAGTTTTTCAGTTAATTCCTGTTTAATATTTTGCAGAAACTGATCGCGTTGTAATGATTTTTCAGATTCGAAAATTCGAATACTAAACCTGATCTGGTTTCCATCGGCGCTTAAATATGGCTTGATCAGCGCGTCTTTAACATTGTCAGGAACGCGTTTGTAAATGATAGAGAGGAAAAAATCATCCAGATCTTTATTGTTTTTTAACTGTTCCAGCATGGATATCGAACTATAGATGGATAACACTTTTCCTGTTTCAGGTAGTGAGTCGACGTATTCGTGGATCGCTTTGATCTGGTTCATCTTGTTATAGTTGAACCAGTAACTGGTTGAGGTAATGCCGAGTTCATTATCTTCTTCTTCGAGTAGTAACTCGAATTCATCCATGGATTCGTCCTTGTTTGTGATTTCTGGTTCAATCTTAAAGAAATCAGCAGGTGCATCAATAATAATGTCCATGGGTGTTGTGCCGCCCAGTTCTTTATCGATCAACTCCATGCCCTGGTAAATTTCGGTATGTTCCTTGTAATAATCAATGAAACGGTTTTCAACAGTAAGGTTTGCCAGGCCATATATGGCAGCCATGACGAGTAATACATAAATACTGATGGTTGGAATATTAAAACGATGAATAAAATTAGCCATGCTGCCAGTGATAGCACCAGTCATGTCATTAAGCTGAGGTTTTGATCCGGGTTTTAAAAATAGCAGGACAGCAGGAAAAAATGTAAAAGTAAGTATGAAGGCAATGGTAATGCCCATGGTCATCATCCAGCCAAAATCAATGACAGGTCTTATGCCGCTGACAAGTAAGGAACCAAATGCAACCATCGTGGTTATAGCAGTATAAAAAGACGGCAGAAATTTTGAGCGTACAGTTTCTGCAATTAGTTCATACTGTCCCATTTCCATATCGTTGGCATGAAGTTCACGGTAACGCACAATCAGGTGTATGACGAGTGATAGCGTGATGATTAATAAGATAGAAATAAAATTAGATGAGACCACTGTAACTCGCCAGTCAAGCAGACCCAGCAGTCCAATCATGATGACACCTGATAACACGCAGGTGATCATGGGTAATACGACCCAGTGGAGTTTGCGAAACGAAACAGCAAGAATAAAAATAATAAAAAGAATGACGCCGACACCAAATGTTTCCAGGTCATATTGAATATAAGCAATAGAGTCAGCAACTATCATGGGAACGCCACCCAGGTACAGTGTGGCATTATCCCGGTATTGATCCATTAATGATCGGATATTAGTGATAAGTCTTTTTTCCTGGTCCTGGAAAATATGGTTATAGGCTTTGAATTCCCTGCTGGTGTTTTTCAATTGCGCCAGTTCTTCAGTGCTGAGAGATTGTTTTAACTGTTTTTCTCTCAACTGGTTACGAGTGTTGAGTAATTCATGATATTTGGCATCACGTTTAAGATTGACCTGGAGTGCGGTTGTCCTGGCATCGGGGCTAATCAGTAAATTGTAATACAGCGGGCTGGACAGGAATTCTTTGCGAGCCAGGTTGATATCCATGTCTGGTGTTTCAAGTGTGCGTATGCCTTCGCTGAGTTCCCCCAGGGTGACTGGTGGACTCTGGGTTAAAGGAACATCGAGTATTGTTGTTATTGAATCAGTTCTTTCCAGTGCGGATAACTGATCCCTTAAAGTTTTAATATTGTTTAAAGCTTCTGCACTGAATATATCACCCTGTTTAGGCGTGTAGGTAATGACCAGGAAATCATCAGAGCCATAACGTGCCTTGATTGAACGGTAGTATTTCAGTGCCTGGTCATTTTCAAGTACCAGTGAATCAGCTGATGCATCAAGCTTGAAATTGACGGTATGAAATCCAAAAAAAACAGTAATTATCAGGGTGAGTAGAATAGTAATCGCAGGTTTCTGAAGAATATAGGTGGTGTATAAATCAAAAATTGTTTTTTTCATTCAATGACTCTTTTGTTGTTTTAATCTGGATGTAATGGGTTTCATTATTTAGTCATGCGCATTTGACAATAGCAGGGCTCAGTGATTGTTTAGAATAATAATGCCTGCTCCAGCGATAACCAGAATACCACCAAGTATAACACTGCTATTAAAATGTGTGTGTTTAAACAGAAAAAAAGAGAACAGGGCAACAAAAACCGGGTAGGTGATTTCTATAAGACTGGTCAGGGTGGCATTTTTGCTTTCAATCGAAAGAAAGAGCAGCACGCTGCCAAGTAAACTGGTAAGGCCAATGGTCAGAATAGTTAACTTTACAGTCGTTTCCAGCTCAGTAAAGATTTTATAGTCATGGATTAAATGGTTGGCAAAAAATGGCGTAATAAATACCAGCGGTATCAGCGTTAAAAATAGAACACTGAAAACTGAGATCTTTTTAAGTGCATAACCAATCAATGGATAATGGATGCCCCAGACAAGTGCTGCTGATAATGCGGTTATATACCAGGGAAAGGTCATAAATATCTCCGTAATGTCTTTGTTTTCTACAGGGTCTTATAGCGTATATTTATGCCATACTCATAATCATGTCGTATTTTTCTGTGTTCTTACAGGTTATATATGGATGTGATACTGGATTTTCTGTTGCTGGTTATTGTTGCTAATGGTGCACCGGTATTTATGCAATATATTTTTGCCGGCTGGTGTGCATGGCCTGTCGATGCTGGTAAAAAACTCTACGATGGTGAACCGGTTTTTGGACATTCTAAAACCTGGCGTGGCTTGCTGTTTGCGCTAGTGACGACACCTGTTTTTGCTGTTCTTCTCGATTATTCTCTGATAACTGGATTGCTACTGGCTGTTTACTCTATGACAGGAGATCTTTTTTCAAGTTTTATAAAGCGACGGATGCATAGAGCGCCTAGTAGTATGGTACTGTTTCTTGATCAGATTCCCGAAGTGTTACTTCCAGCCATGTTATTAAAATCGGTGTTTGGCTTTAACCTGTGGGATATTGTTTTGGTCTGTGTCATATTTATTATTACTGAACTTTTATTATCACAGGTTCTTTATAAATGGGGTATTCGGCGGCGACCGTATTAAACAGGCTGTGATAATATAGCGTTATCACGTATTAAATGATTAAGGCCATGAAAACTGTTAATCAAGAAATATATAACTGGCCAAACCTGGTTAGCGCATTACGTATACTATTAGCGCCTGCCATGTTAATACTTGCAGTAAAGCAGCAGCCTGTCTGGTTTATTGTGCTCCTGCTGGTGTCTGAATTTACCGATGTGCTGGATGGTTTTCTGGCACGACATTTAAATCAAATTACTGACCTGGGTTCACACCTGGATAGCTGGGGAGATTTCTGTATTTACAGTACTCTGGCTGTTTCAGCCTGGATATTGTGGCCGGATATTGTCATGACAGAAATTATTTTTGTCGCAATGATTATTGGTAGTTTCACCCTGCCAGTTATCGTTGGCATGATCAAGCTAAAAACAATCACCAGTTATCATACCTGGAGTGTAAAAGTTGCAGTTGCAGTGACTGTGATCAGTTATATTTTACTGTTCATGGATTTTTCACCCTGGCCATTCAGGTTTGCTGCCCTGTTATGTGTGTATGCAGCAATCGAGGAAATTGCCATTACCTGTTTAATAGGGCATGAACATGTGGATGTCCGCAGTATCAGGCAGGCATTGAAATTTAGAAAAGAACTTTGAATTATTTTCAGATGAATCCAGGCTGTAATTACAGCTAACCGGTTAAGAATTTTATGACTTCATTACCACGCCAGTTATATACCGCCAGTGCTACCCGGCAACTGGATCAACTTGCAATTAAGGATCATAACATTCCAGGTTACAGTTTAATGTACCAGGCTGGTGAAGCTGTTTTCCAGGTTTTACAACAGTCGTTCCCACTGGCAAAGCGTCTGCTTGTGTGTTGTGGTGCAGGTAATAATGGTGGTGATGGCTATGTAATTGCTCGGCTGGCTCAGCAGGCTGGACTGGACGTTAAGCTGGTAAGCCTGGTTGATATTGATTGTCTTAGTGGTGATGCGGCGCAGGCCTGTAAAGACTGGAGATCTCTTGGCCATCAGCCCGTTACTTTTTCAGCCAGCCTGCTAAAAAACACCGATGTGGTTATCGATGCATTGCTGGGTACCGGGCTTGACCGGGAAGTGACCGGTGAATGGCGACAACTGATTGAATTAATCAACCAGTCAGCCGTGCCAGTGATTGCAGTTGATGTGCCATCGGGTTTGAGTGCGGATACGGGTAGTTTATTTGGTATAGCTGTTCAGGCAGATATCACTGTCAGTTTTATTGGTCTTAATCGTGGTTTGTTAACGCACCAGGGGCCGGATTATACCGGGCAGATTATGTTTTACGATCTTGGTGTACCAGCCTCTGTGTACCAGTCGGTGTCCGAAGAGGCGCGCTTATTAAACTGGGATGATATAAAACAGCAGTTACAGCCACGACCGAAGAATTCCCATAAACATAATTTTGGACACCTGTTAGTTGTAGGGGGTGATCATGGCATGGCAGGCGCTGTGCGTCTGGCGGCAGAGGCGGCTTTGCGTACCGGAGCCGGCCTGGTGACGGTTATTACCCGCCCAGAACATGTAGCTATGATAACTGCTGGTTGCCCTGAGCTGATGGTGACAGGTACTGAAACGGGACAGATTCCTCATCATATTATGAATAACGTGCAGGCTATTGTGATTGGTCCGGGTCTGGGCAGGGGTGACTGGGGTATGAACCTGTTATCACAGGTGTTGCAGAGCGGGGTCGCCAAATTACTTGATGCAGATGCACTGAATTTACTGGGACCAGATGATGGTGTGCAACAGGACTGGGTATTAACCCCTCATCCTGGAGAGGCAGCTCATTTATTGGCAACGAAATCAGCAGATATTCAGCATGATCGATTTTTGGCCATAGAGCAGCTGGCACAAACCTATGGCGGCACGATCATACTCAAAGGTTGTGGTAGCCTGGTTAAGTCAGGTCATGAAGTACCCGCAATCTGCCCCTATGGTAATCCCGGTATGGCAACAGCTGGTATGGGGGATGTGTTATCGGGAATCATTGGTGCCTTGATGGCACAGGGTTTTAGTCAGTCAGATGCTGCCAGGCTGGGTGTCTGTATTCATGCCCTGGCCGGTGACAGGGCAGCGGGTCTGGCCCCACGAGGCTTGATTGCTGCTGATCTTTTTGTTGAAATCCGCAAGCTGGTTAACCCGGATTGATCATGAGCTCGAAAAATTTATACTTACCTGATGAACAGGCACAACTGGCCCTGGCTGCTGATATTGCCAGGGACTGCCCACCCGGCCTGGTTATTTTTCTGCAGGGAGACCTGGGTGCTGGTAAAACGACCTTTGTTAGAGGATTTCTACATGCCCTGGGGTATCAGGGTGTAGTCAAGAGCCCAACCTACACCCTGGTGGAACCTTATGTCATTGAAAACCAGGCTATTTTTCATTTTGACCTGTATCGCCTGGCTGATCCGGAAGAGCTGGAGTATGCAGGTGGTAGGGATTATTTTAATTCAGAGGCTATATGTTTACTGGAATGGCCGGAAAAAGCCCTGGCCTGCCTGCCTGAGCCGGACCTGGTATTTAATTTCAGTTATCATGAATCCGGTCGAAATGTCAGTATTGAGGCTCCCTCGAACAGGGGAAAAATACTGCTTAATCACCTTAAATCCTAAGTAATATTTTAGGTAAGTCTTCTATCTATATAAAAACATTGAAAAAAACATATCAAATGACTTGCATTTTTTTGAAAAACGACGAAACTAATACATAAGCACTCAGATGGTTTAGAGATGTAAGATGAAAAAACAGCGACGTAAATTTATTTCACAGCTGGCTGGACTTGGTGGTCTGGCAGCAGCACCCTTAATGGGGCGTGCTGCGACTGTCGCTGGGCGGGTGAAAAATATTCGTATATCTCAGAAAGATGACAAGACCCGTATGGTGTTTGATCTCAATGGGCCTGTCGACCATAAAATTTTCACTCTGAACAAACCTGAACGTGTAGTTATTGATCTTAAGGATACTCAGCTAGCCCAATCCAGTATTATCAAGGATTTAAATAATAACCTGTTAAACGGAGTTCGAACCGGTATTCGTAATCAGACTGATTTACGTATTGTGCTGGATCTGGCGAATAAATCCCGTCCCAAGAGTTTTTTACTACCACCATCTAATGGTCAGGGGCATCGCCTGGTGGTTGATCTTGTTGATTCAAAAGCTGCAGGTAAAAATATCAGCAAGCAAAATAATTTAAGAGATGTTGTGATTGCTATAGACCCCGGGCATGGTGGCAATGATCCAGGTGCTACTGGACGTATGGGAACTCGCGAAAAAGATATTACCCTGCAAATTGCCCGTCGCCTGGAAACATTAATCAATAAACAGCCTGGCATGAAACCGGCATTACTGCGTAAAAGTGATCGGTTCATGAAGCTGCGAGATCGCATTAAACGTGCTCATCAGGTCAATGCAGATTTAATGATTTCTATTCATGCGGATTCTTTTCCCGATAAGCGTGCCAGGGGTGCTTCGGTATATGCCCTGTCAGTAAGTGGAGCCACATCTGAAACTGCTCGTTTACTTGCAGAAAATGAAAATAAGGTGGATTTGTTATTTGGTAATGTAAGCCTGGATGACAAAGATGAAATGGTTAAACATGTGATACTGGATTTATCTCTCACAGGCACTATTCAGTCCAGCCTGGATATTGGCGACGAAGTTTTACGTGAGCTGACCCGTGTTGGTCGAGTGCATAAGAAAAAAGTTCAGCAGGCAGGCTTTGCCGTATTAAAGGCGCCCAATATTCCGGCGATATTATTAGAAACCGCGTTTCTTTCAAATCCGAAAGAA
>JAOUQA010000457.1 GCA_029879605.1 Gammaproteobacteria bacterium | reverse complement strand
CCGGACCAACTACAGATGTGGATTACATGTTCCTCGTGGGCAAATATAAAATGTCTGATAAAACCCGTGTAGCGGTTACTCTTGGTACTGTAGGCGATGGTGCTGCTGAAGGTAGTGGTGTTACAGCCGGTGTATTCCAGACAGTTGCGCCCAAAACTGAAGTATTTGTCTCTACAAGTATGGTAAGTCTGGAGGACCCTACTGCTGCTGAGCCTTCAGTGATTTCTGTAGGTGCGATCCATAAGTTCTAAGGCGTTGTTTGTGTCGTAGCAGTTACCCTGGCAATGCCAGGGTTTCTCGCTGCGAAACAATAAATTAGAACAACTAAATTTATTTGAATAGATTAGAAACCAAGTTGTTGTAAAGTCTGGAATACCTGGTCAATTGAAATATCATCCCTGACAGGAATACTTGTTTTACTACCAGTTTCAAGTTTTTGCAGAATCAGTTGCTGATCTTCTGCATTATATTTTTCCAGTCCACTCATGACTTCCCGGTAGATTTCGCCACTAATTTCAATTTTGTCCGGTTTAAAAAAAAGATATCTATTTTCTGGTTCACTAACTTTAAGTCCCTTTAAAGCAACCTGGTGCTTTATGTTAAGACAGGCTTTAGGTGCAAAGCCATACATATCCTCTTCGCCGTACTGGATGCAGCTTCTGAGTGTATAAGTAAGTGATTCATCGCTGAGTGAAACATCACGGCCCTTGATAGCTTCTCTCAGGAAAAGCTCGGTATCCGTGGTGGGTGATTGAGAATTAGTATTGCTGTTTTTAGTTGGGGATGAAGATGTTTCACAGAGTCTGGTGATCTGTTCAGTTGTAAAGTTCTTTGCCAGGTAGAATTCGATATCTTCACGACTACAGTCTGAATAGGCACTGTGTGGAAAAAATATCAGCGTGGTAGTCGCTAGTAGAAACAGGCTGTGTTTATTGATAGGTGTCACTTAAATACGATCCAGAATTTTAAGGGGTTTTTATTATCTCAAACTTGAACTGCTCTTGTAAATTTAATTAAGTTTATAGTGTGAAAGTAGGTAAGTAAGGCGATTAATATAATTATTTTTTTGATAATTTATCAATAATCTGTCGAGATAATTTTCGTTTGAAACTGGCTTCGATAACCGGCATGGTCTCCTTGAGTGCATCGGAAACCAGGCTGTTAATTGTGTCTTTTAGTTCGTCGGTGATAATTATGTCTGTTTGAGTGTTATCAGCTTCAGCCAGGTGTTCAGAAATAGTTTCATCTTCAGTTACCTGTTCAAATGCATCTGCAATTTTTATATCTTCTTCAGTTCCAGGTATGGCTTCCAGTTCTTCATCTGCTTCGGGTTCTGCAAAAAAATCTTTCATCGAGGCATCACCGGCCTGGATAATATCGGTTAAGGTTGGGATGTTAATGTCGTTATTTTGATTCATGATGATTTTATTTCGTGGGGAAGCTAATTAAATTTCTTCTGGTTCAGTTTATGACTTCATTTCATGGTGATACAGTTCATAGCCTTTTGCTTTATACGCCTTGTAATGTTCACGCCCTGTCTGCTTGCGACCAGGTTCCTGGTTGAGGATTTCAGCAATACGCTCAAACTGTTCAGTATCTACAGGTGTTATAGACGATAAATTAATCATTGTCTTAAATGACTGAAAATCAGTCAGGTCATGGCTAATGATAATTGGCTGGTCTTCAGTTTCATCGGCATGTATAGCATGTGGTAAAAAGCTGTCGTCACTGAAGGTCCATAACATATCATCCAGAAGATGGCTTTCTTCAGCATTTTCTGTGCGAATCAGAATGCGATGCCCCTGCTGGTATGCCTTGTCTGCAAGACGACAGGCAAAGCGTTGCAAACTGAGCCGTGTCGTGTCTGGCAAGATATAAAAATCAATCCGGGGCATATGAGTTCTACAGTTTCTGACCGGCTATATAGTCGAGCAGGTACTGGGAAAGTAAAGGTACAGGTCGTCCAGTGGCACCTTTCTGTTTACCTGAACGCCAGGCTGTGCCTGCTATATCCAGGTGTGCCCAGTGATACTTTTTAGTAAAACGTGACAGGAAACAGGCAGCGGTGATAGTGCCGGCTTCCTTACCGCCAATATTCGCCACGTCAGCAAAATTACTATCCAGTTGTTGCTGGTAATCTTCCCATAAGGGTAATTCCCAGCAGCGGTCACCGGATGTTTTACCTGCATTTAACAAATCATTGATCAGTGGATTATGATTACCCAGTACGGCCGATGGATGATTGCCCAGCGCAATAATGCAGGCACCTGTTAAAGTGGCAATATCAACCACCACATGTGGATCATATTTATCAGCATAGGTAAGGGCATCACACAAAATTAACCGG
>JAOUQA010000456.1 GCA_029879605.1 Gammaproteobacteria bacterium | reverse complement strand
CGATCATAAAAAATAATCTTTTCCGGGCGGTATTCTTTTTTGTTGATCCATGCAACCTGTCGTGTATAGCCGGAATGCTCATAAGCGGGATAGCGTTCTATAATAAAACAGTCAATATTATTAATTGTTTCATCTTTAATATATTTATATGTGTATTTATTTACTTCCTGAGACGATATATCTTCGTAAGCAAATTCACTGCCCATAAAGGGGCCTGATTTGTTTTTAGAACTGATGCGTTTGACACGTTTCAGGGATGGTAAATAAAGCCATTGCTCATCAGGTTTTAAAGCATGGGAGTAGGTTAGAAATGCGGTGCCTTTTACATCTGCCGGTTCATCGAAAATGGACATGCTTTTGTCACCATCATTTTTGACTTCAAGGTTTTTAACGCGAACTTTGCGAATACTGGTGTCACCCTGTTTGTTTTTTAATACCATGCTCAACTGTGCAGTTGAATCCATATAACCTGTGTCTCGACGGTCAGCTTCGGTAGCAATTTCCAGTCCTTTCTGTTCATCAGCATGACTAAAGGCGCCCAGTGTAGTTAGTATGATGATAAATGCTGGCTTGAAAAATTTTTGTATTTTAAAGTTCATGTTCGGTTCTCATTATCTGTGAGTGTATCAATTTTCATCAGGAGAGGTGGTAACATCAGGAAGTCCAGTATCAGGGCAACAGCAATAATAATACTGGTGACCAGTCCCATGCCGGCATTTAATTCAAAGGCTGATAATGACAGTATCATAAAGCCGGTGATTAATACCGCTGATGTAACCCACAGGGCTACGCCGACATTATTGAATGCATAGCGAACAGCATCCTGGGCGTCGAGATGTTTTTCTTTACGGGCACGTATATATTTACTCATAAAATGCACCGTGTCATCAATAACTATGCCCAGTGTCATAGCGGTAACAATGGACAGGGCCAGTCCTATTTCACCGACAAAAATTGCCCAGATACCAAACGCACATCCTGCCGGGAATAAATTAGGCATTAAACTGATCAGGCCGTATTTAAATGAACGCAGCGCAATAATGAGAATGCCTGAGATCATAATCAGGGCAATGGTTGTACCAGTTAACATGCTAATAATATTACGACGTCCAATATGTGAAAACATAATGGTCGGACTGGCACCGGCGGTAACCAGGTCAGGCATGTTGGCCAGCATCCAGTCATTAGCGCGTTGTTCCAGCGCCAGCATCTGGTTAGACGATATGGTTTCCAGCGTGACACTGACACGGGTGGCCTGCTTGCGTATATCTATTTGATTGTTCAGATCCAGGCCAAAGGGCAGGGACATTTCGTAGAGTAATAAATACTGAGCTGCCAGTTCTTTATTATCTGGCAGGCGATACCAGTCCTGGTCATCACCATGCATGTTTTTGTTCAGACGCTTAAATGTATCAGTTATGGTGCTGACGTGCTGGACTTCCGGTTGTTGTCTATACCAGTCGGTAAAGGCTTCAACATGGTTCAGAAATTCAGGATGGCTGACACCGTTTTCTTTTCCGCTATCTATAGAATAATCGATTGTGTAAGTACCCGATAAATGGGCGGTGGCAAAATCTGTATCACGGCGAAATTCAACTGACTCGTCAAAATAACTAACAAATACATCATTTAGCTGGTTGCTGGGGATAAAGCTCAATAGCACAATAACAACCAGGCTTAGACCATAGAGTAATGGCTTGCGTTTGTTGATCACAAAATCACCCAGCTTTTTCATACTATCGGTGCCAATCACAAAATGTTTAGCCTTGATGGGCAGGCAATACATAATTGCGGGTAAAAAGGTTACCGTTAAAATAAATGCGGCAATAACACCAAAGGTACAGATATTACCGAGGTCCCTGAATGGCGGCGCTTCACTGGAATTTAAACTCAAAAATCCAAGAGCCGTTGTCAGGCTGGTTAAAAATATGGGCATAAAATTAACGCGCATGCTTTCAATAATCGCATCATGTTTATTCATGCCTTTATGAATTTCCTGCAACATGGTAACCAGTAAATGCACGGCACCGGCAATGGCAATGGTTAAAATAATAATTGGAGCAGAGGCAGAAGGCGGGGTTAGCTTAATACCCAGCCAGCCTGCAAGTCCCATGCCGGATAAGATGGAAAAAAATACCAGTACGACTGTGGCCAATGTGCCACTGATACCACGCAATAAAAATAACAGGGTGATTATAATGGCTGCAAATGCCAGTGGTACCAGGGTCATACCATCTTTCTGACTGGCTTCTGGGAATGCATTATTCATCATCACCATGCCGACGGCACGTAATTCCAGCTCAGGGTATTTAGCTTTTAAGCTGGCAAGCATATCGCGTACGAAATTCACAACCTGG
>JAOUQA010000455.1 GCA_029879605.1 Gammaproteobacteria bacterium | reverse complement strand
ACCAAAGCTTGTTGAAGTCAAAGTTGCAGGCTCAGCACTGGGTGATGCAATTGAGTTTAAAGAGTGGTAATCAATGAAACCGGTGAGGCTTCTTTTATTCAGTTGTATTAGTCTAGGAATACTCTATATCCAGACGGTCGATGCTAAACCATCGACCGATCTGTTTTTTGGAGAAGCAATATTTTATGCCCATAAGGGTGAATATTTTGATGCTATTTCACGCCTGGATGCTGAACTGGGTCAGTATCATGGTCTTGATGAGCCAGGCCTGGATTCATTGCATCAGTTTATTGATAGTGCCCAGTTCTCTGTTGGTGATTTCGAACTTTATTATCGCATGCATCAACGTGCCGGTAGGGCAATTAAATCAGTCATTGAAGGTAATGTAGAGCCAGCTGTTCGTAACGAAGCAATTTATCGACTTGCAAAAATTCTTTTACAAAAAAATCAGCCAGTCAATGCTCTTCATGCAATAGAAAGAATCGAAGGTGAAATACCTGACGATATTCGTGATGACATTGAATATGTTAAAGCTGTTATTTTTATGGTTAATGGGCGACCAACAGATGCTATTGAGATTCTATCCGGCCTGCAGGGTAGTAATACGCATGGTGGATTTGCCGCATACAACCTGGGTATTGCATTACTCCAGCTGGGCGAGGATGCAAATGGCATACTTCAGCTAGATAAAGCTGGCACCACCAGTGGCAGTGATGAAGGCACACGTTCTATAAGGGATAAAGCCAATCTTGCCCTCGGCTATAAACTACTCGAAACAGGCGAGCCAGAACTGGCTAAAAAGTACCTTGATCGTGTTCAACTTAATGGTGCTTTTTCTAATCGTGCACTGCTTGGTTCCGGCTGGGCTGATATTGCACTCAAACGTTATGATCGAGCACTGGTTCCCTGGACAATACTGGCTAAACGAAATGTAACTGATAGAGCTGTTCAGGAAGTTCTGCTTGGTGTTCCATTCGCATACGGCAAGCTGGGACTGCATGGTAAATCAGCTGTTTTATATGGTCGCGCACTTGAGTCATTCAATACTGAACTCAGTAAACTAGATGCTTCGATAAAAAGTATTCAGGATGGAAAATTTCTTGAGGCACTAGCACGCGAAGAACTAAAGCAGGATAAAAACTGGGTTATAAAATTACGTGATCTACCAGATGCGCCTGAAACTCATTATCTAATGCATTTAATGGCTTCGCATGATTTTCAGGAGTCCTTACAGAATTATTTTGATCTTGAGGAAATGCGTAAGCGATTATTAAAATGGGAAGTCGATATTGCTTCATACCAGGAACTGGTAAATATACGTCGCGAATATTATAAACCTTTGCTACCGGTCATAGAAAAAAAATTCCAGTTACTGGATTCACGTATGCGTTTACGCATCGAACAAAGAGACAGTCTTGAAAATAAATTACAGTCAATGCTGATTGCTCCCAGGCCTGAATTTCTGGCCACAGTTGCTGAACGTGTAGATGGTTATCGAGTTGAAAAATTAGAGCGTAAAGTTAAGCATTTACCATTAACAAATCAATCAAGGCAACAGGTTGAAAGACTCAGGGGAGTTCTTAAGTGGAATATATTAACTGAATTCCATGATCGTCTTACACAGGCCTTTAAACGATTACGCGAACTTGATGGCGTAGTTGCAGATTTGAAAGAAACCTACAGGTCTTTTGTACGTACACGTCAGGCAGCAACCCAGAGTTATGAAGGTTATGATGCACCGTTAAACACACTGAAATTCAAGGTGCAGGATAGTATGGAGCGTATTAAATCTGCCATGTTAAGGCAAGGTCATATGTTAGAAACCATGGCTGTCAATGAACTGGATAAACGACGTAAGAGAATTGAAGGTGATCAGATAAAAGCAAGGTTTGCATTAGCTGAAAGTTATGACCGAGCGCAAAAAGCCCAGGAAGATGCGAAATTCAAAAAAGCAGCTGAAGAAAGGGCGGATCAGGCCAGGGCATTGGCCGAGGAAATGGAGAAGAAAAGCGCTGAAGATGCCAAAGTTGAGGCCGAAACTAAAGCTAAAAGTGAAGCCGAAAAGGAAACTAAGGCCGTAGAACAACCCAGGGAAGAAATTAAGAAATGATACGCTCTTACTTATCTATTTTTGCCTCACTGGTATTAATTACTTCGTGCGCGACTATTGATGAAAGTGGTACGCTGGCACAACTTCGCCTGGTTGATCTTAAACTTGAGGATGAAGTTATCGAAGGCGGCCTGGAAAAGGCAATGGAAAGTTATCAGAAGTTTCTCGAAGAAACACCTGAATCTGCCATGACGCCAGAAGCTATTCGTCGACTGGCAGATTTAAAAATTGAGCGTCAGAATGCTATTCA
>JAOUQA010000454.1 GCA_029879605.1 Gammaproteobacteria bacterium | reverse complement strand
CACCGTTTTGTGTCACCAGGATGCCATCTTCAGTTAAACATTGTTTACAGTCAGCATAAAAATCAGACGTGAATAAAACATCGCCCGGACCAATCGGGTCTGTGCTATCTGAAATAATCACATCAAACTTATCTGTGCATTGACGTACAAAATTGGCACCATCGTCGATAACGATATTCACCCGGGGATCATCATATGCACCGGCACTGTGATTGGGCAGGTATTCCTTGCACATATCCACCACCTGATCATCAATTTCAACCTGGGTGATATGTTCTACAGAGCTGTGTTTACACACTTCACGCAGCATACCACCATCACCACCACCAATGATTAATACACGTTTTACATTGCCATGTGCCAGCAATGGCACATGGGTCAGCATCTCATGATAGATAAACTCATCAGCTTCAGTCGTCTGAATAATGCCATCCAGTGCCATGACTCGACCGAATTTTGCATTTTCAAAAATAACTAAATGCTGGTGATCGGTTTTATTTTCAAAGTAAACCTTGTCCACAGCAAATTCCTGTCCATAGGAATCATAGAGTGTCTCTGCGTAGGTTTTCATTTTGGCATCCGGCCGCGCAACTCTTCGCACACTTCAATTTTACGCGGATAAAAAGCACGTTTCAGCACAGGTACCGAGTTTTCAGGCTGGGCATCACCACACATGAATACGTCAAACGCGGCATAATCCCGCTCCGGCCATGTGTGTACACTGATATGAGATTCTGCCAGTACAGCCACACCCGATACGCCGCCACTGGGAGTAAAATGATGCAGGTGAATATGAAGCAGGGTTGCGCCACATGCACTGACAATATCTCGCATAGCCTGTTCGATACGTTCAATGCTATCCAGGTGGCTGGCGCCATAAAGATCCAGTAGCAGATGGGTGCCCGCAAACTCAACGCCATCTCGCTGAATGAAATGGTCTTTGGCTTCCTCGGTTTGAATTTTTAGGGGATTTTCCTGGGCCGCTGGTACATCAATATTACGATTGTGCCAACGGCCCATTTCCGCGGTGGGATCTTCCAGATCCACCTCAACAGGTGCAGATAGTTGCATTCTATGTTTCCTCTTTAAAGACAGGTTTACAACTTAACTATGTTTTTTTTGTGTTGTTTGCAAACCTGTGACAGCCTGACAACAACGCTAAAATCTGGGAACCATAAATACTCTAAGTATAATTTTGGGTGACGGAATTTTAATATCAGATCAACAAAAAGCAAGTTTTTTTTAGTCTTTGAAAACAGTCTTTTTATATCGATTCAATCTAATTCTAACTGTCTGTTTTTATTATATAAATCTTCATGCTGGTCAGGCTGATAATACAGTGGAGAATAGTAGTCATTATTTAAAAAAACCAGTCATGGAAGTTCTGACTTGTGAGTGATTATTGTTGCCCATTAGCGGATAAGTCTGTTTTATGCGGAAAATGACATTGTTAGATCCTGAAAAAAAGCATAATCTCTATTTATTATGTATATGCGCTGAAAATTCTGCTCTTTATTCTCGGCATGTTAATTTTGTTAATTAAGTAGAAAAATAATAATGATTCAAGACGTATCCAAAATTATTGTCGGAAGTGAGGAGTGGTGTTCACTGCCTGCTATGGGTATACCTGCCATTAAAGCCCGTGTGGATTCTGGTGCGAAAACTTCATCCATTCATGCCTTTAATATCCAGACCTTCAGGCGCAGCGGACAAACCTGGGTTTCTTTTGAAGTACATCCTATACAAAATGACCGGCGCACTGTGATTCGTTGTGAACAACCCGTGATTGATAAGAGAACGGTAAAAAGCTCCAGCGGAATTTCTGAAACCCGTTATGTTGTTGTTACCACCATTAAAGCTGGACATGATGCCTGGGATATTGAGTTAACCCTGGCAAATCGTGACTCCATGGGTTATCGAATGCTGCTTGGTCGCGAGGCTATGAATGGACGTATGCTGGTTGATCCATCGTTAAGCTTTTGCCTGGGTGAGGTAAAGGCAGGTGCTCTCGAAGAGTATTATGGTAAAAAGAAACAGGAACGGTGTGGTTTAAAAATAGGCCTGCTGGCCAGTAACCAGGAATTATATAGTAACCAGCGTATCCTCGAAGCGGGTGAAGAACGGGGTCACGAGATGGTTTTTCTTAATATTAAGCAATGCTATATGAAACTCGATGCGACAGAACCGGAAGCCCATTACCGTGGAGGTAAAGTGCTCGGTGACCTGGATGCGATCATTACCAGGATACGTCCCAGTGTTACATTTTATGGTTGTGCACTGGCGCGACAGTTTGAAAGTATGGGGGTTTATACGATTAATTCCTCCTCGGCCATAGCCCAGTCACGGGATAAATTATACTCCC
>JAOUQA010000453.1 GCA_029879605.1 Gammaproteobacteria bacterium | reverse complement strand
TACAGGCAGAGGAGCCCAGCATAGTGATAACTGTGGTTAACAGGATAAGGGTTTTATTTATGGATTTAGTTTTTAACATGATGTTTTCTCCAGGTTAATGGTTTAATGAACTACATTGTTTGCGGTATGCCAGTTGATATAGAACTGGCAGTACCAGCAGGGTTAGAAAAGTTGATGAAATAATGCCGCCAATAACAACGGTGGCCAGTGGTCGTTGAACTTCTGCCCCGGTGCCAATATTGAAAGCCATGGGCACGAATCCCAGGCTGGCAACCAGTGCTGTCATAAGTACCGGGCGTAGTCGGGTCAATGCCCCCTCGGTGATGGCCTGTTGTAATGCCATGCCCTTATCCACAAGATCGCGAATAAAAGACAGCATCACTACACCATTCAATACCGCCACACCGGACAGGGCAATGAATCCAACGGCAGCAGAAATTGACAGAGGTAAATCACGCAATGCCAGTGCTAAAACACCACCGGTTAATGCCAGGGGTACACCACTGAAAATCAGGGCGGCATCTTTTACTGAATTAAAAGCCATGAACAACAGGCCAAAAATAATCAGTAGTGTTAGTGGCACTACGATCGTTAATCGTTGACTCGCAGAAATCAGCTGTTCGAAAGTACCGCCATAATCCAGCCAGTAACCAGCAGGTAATGTAACTTCACTGGCAACTGTACGTTGGACTTCGGCCACAAAACTTCCCAGGTCTCGTTCCCGTACATTTGCTGTAACCATTACTTTGCGTTTGCCATTTTCCCGGCCAATCTGATTAGGCCCGGGAATGATTTTAATTTCAGCGACTTCCTGTAACGGGATGCTATGGGGTGGTGTGGTAATCAATCCCAGGTCATCAGCATCTCCCTTGATTTTCTGTTGCATCGAAGCCGGTACAGGAATGGGCAGGCGTTTTAAAGTTTCAAGCTGGTTACGTAACTGTTCAGGCAGGCGTAGAACCAGATCAAAACGTCGATCACCTTCAAAAACCTGGCCAGCAACTTCTCCTGCAACTGCAATGCGTAGCACATCCTGAATGCTGGCAACATCCAGTCCATACAGGGCCAGTCGTTCACGATCAGGATTTACACTGAGCATAGGCAGGCCTGTGACCTGCTCGGATCGGGTATCTGCGGCTCCCGGTATTTTATTAATTACAGTTTCAATTTTTTCTGCCAGTTCGACCAGGGTTTCCAGTTCATCACCATAAATCTTTACTGCCAGGTCAGAACGAACTCCCGAGATCAGTTCGTTAAAACGCATTTTTATAGGCTGGGTAAATTCGTAATTGTTACCCGGCACTGATTTAGCAATGGTTTGTATTTCTTCTATTAACTGTGATTTGCTTTTGTTCGGGTCTGGCCACTGTTCTCTTGGCTTTAGCATAATGAAGGTATCTGCCACGTTGGGTGGCATAGGGTCGGTGGCGACTTCAGCCGTGCCGAGTTTGGTGAAAATATGTGATACCTCGGGTGCTTGACCCAGACGTTGTTCAAGTAGACGTTGCATTTTCAGTGACTGGCTCAGACTTGTACCGGGTATGCGTAAGGCGTGCAGAGCGATATCACCTTCATCCAGGTTCGGTACAAACTCGGTGCCCATGCGAGTGGCATACAGGCTTGAAATAATAACCAGCAAGCCGGCAGTACTTACGACTGCAACTGGACGAGACAATACCCATTGAAGTGCTGGTTGATATAACTGTTTTGCACTTCGCATAAAAATATTTTCTTTTTCTTTTACCTCACCGGTAACAAACAGTGCCACCGCAGCAGGAACAGCCGTGAGTGACAGAATGAGTGCAGCGGCTAATGCCATGACGACTGTTAGAGCCATGGGGTGAAACATTTTTCCTTCCACACCATCGAGGGCAAAAATTGGTACATAAACAATCATAATAATGATCACCCCAAACACGCCTGGACGAATCACGTCCACTGTCGCCTGGCGCACAATTAGCAGGCGAGTGGCCAGGTCAGGTCGTATTTTGTGCTGTTGCTGAAACAGGGCCAGCTGGCGCAAACAGTTTTCTACGATAATGACGGCACCATCTACAATCAGGCCAAAATCAAGAGCTCCCAGGCTCATCAGGTTGCCGGAAACCCGTGACTGCACCATGCCGGTAATGGTCATCAGCATTGCCACGGGAATAACAGCGGCGGTAATCAGTGCGGCTCTCCAGTTACCCAGTAGCAGGAACAGGATAATAATTACCAGTAAGGCGCCTTCGGCCAGGTTTTTCTGTACCGTGGCAATGGTTTTATCGACTAGGTGTGTGCGGTCATACAGGGGGGTAAGTTCAACACCATCAGGTAATGAACTGCTGATTTGTTGCAGGCGTTCTGCAGCAGTCCGTGATACAAC
>JAOUQA010000452.1 GCA_029879605.1 Gammaproteobacteria bacterium | reverse complement strand
GTGTTTGATAGCCCTGGTCATTTATAAAAGACAGGTATTCAGCATTGGTAACCGGTTGCATGGAAATGTTGCAGGTATCGAGTTCGACTGTGTGTTCAGGTAATTCATTGTCGTAAGCAAAAGGGGTTTCACCACCGATCTTGTATTCACCATGAGGTAGCTGTTCAATTGTTTTAATGATCGGGTCCGGTGTCAGGGGCGTTGCAGGTATGAAGTTGTCATCTGTTTTGCTTAACCCGGATTGATTCATAATTATCTGCATAACTTCAAAATGCTGTGCGTAATGCTGAATAATATAATTCTGGATATATTCGTTTTCAAAAAGAGGGTGGTTGCTAAGTGGCGGGATCATTTCGATGAGCAGTAAATCATTCGTATCCTGCTGTTGCTGGGCCTGGATTAATAATTTTTTGAGTTTTGGTAGTTTGGATCCGCGTTTATGTATTGGCAGGCCATTATCAGAAAAGATTTTTTTTTGTTTTTTTGTGTATTTATTATTATCCTGAATAATTTCGTGTAGCCAGTAGTTTTCAGTGTATAAACAGTGTCCGAGATGCCAGCCAATGGGGCTGAGTTGTGGGTGGAACTGTGTGCGACAGGTTGTTTCATCCAGGGATTCAACAAGTTGTTTCATCTTGTTCTGAATGCCGCGCAAGCGGATCATTGTTGATAAAGTAGTGCTCATAACAAAGTCGATAGATCTAATAAATGTGTCATAGAATTATAGACGACTTATGTTAGTGGTTTTATGAAAACCTTCGAGTTGCGCTGAGTGTTATAAAGCTGCTGTTTTTTTAGTGGCAGTTTGCTGATATCGCTTTCAGCAAAACCTCTTTCCTGAAACCAGTGAGCAGTCCTGGTAGTGAGTAAAAAAAGTTTATCAATACCGGTTTTGCTGCATTGCTGCTGAATATTATTCAGTAGTTCTTCGCCGCGTCCCTGGTGTCGATAATCTTCTGCAACAGCCAGGCAGGCTATTTCGGCAATGTTATTTTCATAAGGGTATAGTGCAGCGCAGGCAATAATCATTCCGTCACGTTCAATAACAGTAAATTGCTTAATTTCAAGTTCCAGCTGTTCCCTGGATCTGCGTGTGAGAATGCTTTTATTTTCCAGGGGTTCTATGAGTTCGAGTATGCCGCCAACATCATCAATCGTCGCTTCACGTAAACCTTCATAGGTTTCTGCGGTGACCAGTGTGCCATTCCCATCACGTGTATACAGTTCGAGTAATAATGATCCATCAATGTTATGACTAATAATATGGGATCGACGCACGCCGTTTTTACAACCATTCAGTGCGCTGGTTAAATGTAGCTGACAAATTTCGCTATTTGTATTTTGTTTAATAAGTTCTTCGCATTGTGCGATATTCAGTTGCTGTACTGGCTTGCCGTTTTTGTCATTAATAGCTGTTGCATCCATCATGAAAATTAATTTATCTGCACCGAGAGCAATAGCTGTCCGGGTTGCAATATCTTCTGCGCGGCAATTAAATGCTTCACCGGAGGGTGAATAGCCTATCGGTGAAAGCAAAACAATATTATTGAGTTCTAATTGTTGTCTTATGGCTTCACGATCAATTTTTCTAACTTCACCGGTGTGACAATAGTCAATGCCGTCATGTATGCCATACGGTTTAGCCGTGACAAAATTGCCAGAAATTACTCTGAGAGCTGCACCGGACATGGGTGTGTTGATCAGGCCCCTGGATAAATGGGTTTCAATATTAAGCCGTACCTGCCCCACAGCTTGTTCCACTGCCTGTAATATTGACAGGTCAGTGATGCGATGACCCTGGTTAAATGTTGATGTCAGGTTCAGGTTTGTTAGCTGTTGCTCAATTTGAGGTCGTGCACCGTGTACCAGTACCAGGCGTACCCCCAGGCTATTCAGCAGGGCAATATCATGGATCAGGTTTGCAAAGCCCGAATGCTCGATGGCTTCACCACTGATTAACAGTACAAGGGTCTTACCCCTGTGACTATGTATATAGGGTGATGATGCACGAAACCAGTTAACATGTTGTTGATGGGTTGAATCCACGGTTAGCGCCTGTTGTGTTTTTATTTATTTTGCCACAGTGTTACAGAATGCACAGTGTTTTTGATCTTAAAAGCGAATGACTGGTACGGTCAACCGGTCTTTTTGCTTATTACTAATGAATACAGAATTGAAGTATAAATTGCCGTAATAAGTCAATTGTGGGCTGGACCTGGTTTAAGTCCAGGTATTCATCCGGTTGGTGGGCCTGATCAATATTACCCGGTCCAAGGATTAAAGTTTCGATGCCAAGTTGTGTTAAATAGGGGGCTTCTGTGCCAAAGGCAACACTGCCGGATGTTTTCCCGGTAAATTTCTCAGCGGCTTTTATT
>JAOUQA010000451.1 GCA_029879605.1 Gammaproteobacteria bacterium | reverse complement strand
TATAACCACTAATCGTATCTTTACTTGACGCATATATCGTATAACTGCCTTTTCTCAAACCGGTAAATTCAAAACTGCCATCTATATCCGTACGGATGCTTTCATCATAATAACTGCCATCTCCATAAATAATATAAACTCTTTCGTCTGCTACGCCACTCAAATAAGTCAGGTTGGCATCTTTGCCCTGAGTAACGATATCTATTTCAAATGGTGTTGTTACATTATCCGCGTCCGGCACATTGCCTGTTGAACTGTGCGTGATTGTCAAAATATCATTAATCAAAGACAATTGCAGGTTAGTTCCGGCTAAACTCTGTATGGCAGATGCGGTATTTGAAGCTATCGTCAGGTTATCATCTGTGTAATTAAAAGTGACTTGGATGCCAGTTCTTCCACCAAGACCCGGATCGCCATTTGTAATCCATAAAGGATTGTCATACCAAACATAATAATACGTGCCTTGTGACGGTGCATTGATCAGAAAATAATCCCCGTGCTCAACCTGCGCGCCCTGGGTAAAAGTTATTTGTGTGACTTCTGTTCTTGCCGGTCCATGATCATACCCAAAAACTTTTCCGGAAATCACTGCATTTCCACCCGGACCCGGGTCTTTTTTACAGGCTGTAAAACCTGCTGCTATAAAAAGCAAAATAATAGCTCCTAATCTGTTCATTTTTCTTTTTTTATTGTCGAATCAGCTTGCCTGATTTTTTAATTTCACCTTTATCATAAATATTATAATAATACAATCCTTTTGATAAGTCCGAAAGATCAAGATTTAGCTTGCTTTCGTTATCTATATTAACAGACATCATTTCTTTGCCTAATTGGTCATACAAGACCAGTCTGGCCTGATTTAAAATTTGTCCAAAATCAAAATTCACATCTGAGGAAGACGGATTTGGATAAACTTTTATCTGTGCAAAGGCTGTTTCATCAGTACCAAGATTCGTGCATGACCCGAACATATTGGCATCAATCCAGTCTATTCTGGCGTTAATCCAGGTTTTCAGATAGGTAATTTCTTCTGCATGCGTATTGCCTATGAAATTATTTGGCCATACATAAGTGCCCAGTATTTGCCATTTCTGAAAATTTCTTGCCTGACTTTCATTCAGATGGGCCGCCAAAGTATCTATATAAGCAAAAAGGCTGTCTTTGTGCAGTACATCCTGACGGAGTTCCTGCCATCTGCAATTCAGTACATTTGTGAAAAAAGGATCCTGCACAAATTTTTTCCACCAAAAAGGATTTTGAAATCCACCTCCACCACATACCAGTTCAAAATCTATTTCCCATCCTGCTATAACTGACCCATTGCAATAATTGGCATTACCCCAGGCCAGGTTAAAATCCCACAAAGGGCCTGCCACCAGTTTTCCTCCTTCACTTACCCTGTGTTTATGGAAATAGGAGCTTAGTCTATAACCGTCCACATTCCTGCTGATTTCATTAATGATCATATAATCTATAAATGACATTAAATCAATATATGGTTGATAGCCTAAAACAGGGTCTGTAAAATTTGCGCCATCCAAAGCGAGTTCAAAATCTGTAATATAGTTTTCTATGTATTGTTTTTGAACTGGTAAGAGGGTATCAAATTCCGGATCATGAAACTGGTAACTGATAGGCACAGGTGCACCGACATATGGAGGGATGGGTGAAATCCAGGCTAATATTCCACCGGCAGTGAATTTATCTATCTTTACGATATATCCACCAGATAGCTCATTGTTTAGGGTGTCAGCTATGGTTAACTTGTCAACATTAACCCTGCCCGGTGATTGTTTGATTCTTTCCATCAATACATACACCCCCTGGTAATTGCCATTGATCACCAGCTCGCACAGTTGAGTTCTGGGGGCATAATGCCCTGTTTCATTTCCCAAATGATAAGTCAGCACATTTCTGATGAGGCTTTTATCCGAATAGGGTGCATATAAAATCCAATCATTATCCGCAGGCCAACCAAACAAATTGACATTGTTATTTTCTCCATTTGGCCCCCTAGTTTCCAGTCCATAAGCCTTTTTCGGGAATCCACCGGAAGAAGAACCCCTTCTTTCAATACCAATATCTCCCTGGTATTCATTGAATGGGTCAGACATATAGTTTCTCGCGCCAGGTCCATTGTATATGATCCCCATAAAAGCATCAATTTTTGGCTCATCCGGAATGCTGACATTGTTGGTATTGACAACCACTATGGGCAGGTTGGAATCAAAAAGGAGAATGGGCGCTGTAAACCATATTGGAGTTGGATTATAATCGTTGGAAGTGTTGTTAATTCCCAGGGATAAAAACACTCTGGAACTCATGTCGCTTGAAAACAAGGTCGCATTGTGGGTTTGAATACACAATAAATTACTCCC
>JAOUQA010000450.1 GCA_029879605.1 Gammaproteobacteria bacterium | reverse complement strand
TTTCAATGCAGATTCCTGCAAATCATAATGCTCACCAGTATCATAAGCATAAGCCATGGAATAACTCACTGAAGGGTCATGTAACTGGGTTTTGTTAACATAATGTAATAACGGAATTGCATATTTAGGCACACCCGACTCAATCATCTGAACTGCCAGTTGATGCCAGTCTGAAATAGAAATATCAGGATCACCTGCCGCCTGCTGAATAATTTTTGCATTCTTTGCCCATTGCTCGTTATCAGGATGCCTGGCATGAGTCTCGAAATATTTATCCCAGTAGCTATTTCCAGCACCAGGACTTAGATGCATATTGTTAACCGCCAGGTCAAAATAGATTTCAGCCTTATCTGGCTCGAAACCTGTTCTTTTTAACAAAAATTTCTCAGCCTTTTTAAATTCACCTAGCAACATAGCCGTTTCCGACAGATTACCAAGAACTATTACATCATTATTGTCATTTCTGTAGGCATGCTCAAAATAAGACATGGATTTTCGGGTAAAACCCTGTTTAATATATGACACACCAAGACTGGATAACAGGGGAACTGATTCAGGAAAAGACTTTAACAGGGTCTGATACACATCAGCCGCAAGATTATATTTTTTAGACTGCATAAGTTCTGTACCGTAATCAATCAAAAAATTAACCACCTCCTCTTCATCTTCTTTGAATAAACTTGCTGTTTGAGCCAACTGATTTAGAAACCTGCCATGGTTACCACTATAAAAATGGATTTTTGTTAAACAGTAATACAGGTTCTTTTCTTCTGGCCAGCGCCTGACCAGGTCATGAATAAACTTATTTGTATAATCCAGATAATCAGGATTAACCGCAGTGCGACTTGCAGTTGCCTTTTTCAACATATCTATTGTAACTTTCCTGGAGCCGGACTCACCTGGCATAAATCCCAGTTGTGTCGCATCAAAATTAACGACCGAGGTTAATGTCGCATTAATATATACACGGGCAAGATATAATGCAGCTGTTTTATTACTAGTATTCTTTTCGTAAGACTGCCTGGCCAACTTTACTGCTTCATCCATTTTTTCCTGCTTAACCAGCTCATGAAGATCTTCTGGAAGGTCTGAAGTATTGCATACTGCCCCATAAGCCTGACAACTAATAAACAGTAGCACTAGACATCGAAATATGGATTTTACAAAATAATTCATATATTTACCTGTCAGTAAAAGAAGATCAATATTGATATACTTTCTAATATTAGTAGAAAATCACTCAAACCGTACACTCGATATATTCTTTACACTAACGCACTAAGACACCCTCCTCAAAATAGTTAACTATTTATCACATTAGTGATTTTTTTACCTGAATTCATTTTTTTTTAATATAACGGGACCTAAATATCGACTAAAGCGTCATTAACCATAACAGAGCAATTTTGTTAAACCCTGAAATGAGGATAATGCTATGAATGAAACAAAAAAACTGGTTGTTGTGGTTACAAGTGGATTTAACGAGGAGCGATCTTCAGTCGCATGGAGTGTAGCAAATGGAGGAATTGCTTCCGGCTATGAAGTAACCATGTTCCTGGTCAGTTCAGGTGTAGACTGGGTACGCAAAGGTGGTGCTCAAATTGCACAGTTAAACCCACTCGACCCACCAGTAAAAGACATGATACAAAATGTTATCGACAGTGGTGGTACAATTATGGTCTGTCCACCCTGCGCAAAAGTTCGCGGCTATGAACTTGATGATTTTATTGATGGTGTTGAACTAGCCGGGTCAACTTCCATGCTTGGAGTTGTAAGTGAAGGTGCAAAAACACTTAGCTTCTAAGCCTGGCATTGCCAGATCTCATCTTGTATAAGAGATCTGGCATTATTTACACATAATATGCATAAACAGTAAAATCAGTAAGGATCGGCAAATGTCCGAAAAACAAGAATTAAAATCCTGGTTTAGCCAGCAAGTTGACGCCAACATGGACTCGCTTTATTTCCTGGCCAGGCGCCTCACAGGGTGCAAAACCCGCGCAGAAGACCTGGTAGCAGAGTCAATCAGTAAAGCCTGGTCAAATATTAATAAACTTCAGGATCATTCACGTTTTCGCCCATGGCTTTTCTGCATATTAAACAACCACTTTATCAGCGATTATCGAAAACAGTCTGGCAGGCCGACAGAAACCAGTTACGATGAAATATCAACAGATAATATCAGCCAGGATGAAATTTCATGCTTGCTAATCCAGCAATCAAACGAATTTCTCCACTGGTGGGGCAACCCTGAAATGGAGTTCTACAACCAGATACTTGCTGAAGATATCATGAACGCAATTGAGAGCCTGCCTGAAGTATTTCGTATTACTGTATTACTGGTGAATGTAGAAGGTTTTTCATATGACGAAGCCGCTT
>JAOUQA010000449.1 GCA_029879605.1 Gammaproteobacteria bacterium | reverse complement strand
CAGTATTTTATTGGCGAAAGATATTGTCAACTTAGTAGATACAAATGGGCAGTCAAATATAATTATTGAAGATTTGGCATTCAGAGGAGGGGTTGCTGAGCATGAAAAGGGGGCAATATTTCTGAATCATGCCAAGAACATAAATATCAGAAATAATGAAATTTATTTTTCTAAAGCAGCCATTTATTCTTCCTACTCAAATACATATGATTTAGATAATAAAGTTTGTATTGACGAGACTGCTGACAGTCAAGATTCCATAGAAAATATTATTGAGGATAATGATATCCATGATAACCTGGAGTCAGGAATATATTTAAAAGGATTCTCTCGAAACAATACAATCCAGAGGAATAAAATACATAATAATTATGTTTTAAATGATAAAATTGGAGATAGTCTTGCTATAGGGCTTACTGGTGATCTTCATTGTTCTTATCAACGTTCAGGAAATAAAATTTACAATAATGAAATTTATAATAATGGATCATTAGGTGTAAGCGATGACGCAGCTATTGCCATATATAGTGCAATTAATACAGATGTGACAGGAAACAGGATATGGAGTAATGACCAGAGTGTATTCTATTTTGCACATGGGGCTGATAATTCCCGTTTCTCAAATAATCTCGTGTATGGAAACAAGGTCTATGATGGTTATCACCTTAGATTGCAACGTGGTGTAAACATGAAAGTGGAGAATAATACAGTTTATGATAATTATGTATTGTCCACTAGTGATACAAGTAAAAGGGCGCTTGTATCGGTTTCAGAGCCAGCATATGGCAATTTTATCCGAAACAATATTTTTTCAGGGAATGTAATAGAGTCAGTTGCCACCAAGCCAACTTACTTGGTATGGCTTGAAAATGAAAATAATGTTATTGGTTCTAATCTGTATTTTAATAATATTTCCTCTCTTAATGGATTGCCCTCTACTTTATGGGCTAAGGGTAAGCCGGGTTCAGAGATTGCCTATAATGATCTGGAAATCTGGAAATCTGGAAATCAGAAAGATCTAGATAGTTTGGAAGATAATCCATTATTTATTGATCAACAGGAAGATGATTTTCATCTTTCCAATAATTCTCCAGCCATAAATGCAGGAGCAAATATCGGATTAACTACAGACTTTGATGACAATCCAATTGATAGTAAGCCTGATATTGGTGCATTCGAAAACCAGGATCCGGATAATGATGGCCTGAATCATATCGATGAGATCCAGGCAGGAACAGATCTATTAAACCCTGACACTGACAATGATGGATTAAATGATGGGGCTGAAATGGCGATTTCTTCTAATCCACTGCACGCTGATAGTGACAGGGATGGAATAAGAGATGGTGATGATATAGACCCACTAAATATTCATTTCCCGAACCCTGAAGGCTGGAACTTAAGTACAACTACAGATTTTAGTGATCCTGAAGTACCTGATGACAGTTACCAGCTAAACGATACAATCAATATTCTGGTATGGTCAAACCAAGTAGATCTGAGCAGGATTAATCAAAGTCGTACAGAGTACAAACTCAGATATTTAGACAAGTGGTGGACGATAACAGAAGGTGATCTTGCTTGTAGCGTTGTCGAAAGCAGCTGTGCAGGACAACTGGATTTATCAGGGGTAACACTCACTCCTGATACATACAGACTTGATTTGCGCATCAAGGATGTTGATGGCGTGGAATACAGGGACATTCCACAGATACAAATACAATAAAATATAAAAAGAGAGTTGAATATTATTAAAACCCGCTTCGGCGGGTTTTTTATTGGGCAATTATTCTGTTAACTGCGTACCTTGAGTAAAACAGAAGCAATGTTGTTTTCAGAAAGTTTGGTACGTGCATTGTTGAGTTGGGCAAGATTTTCGAATGGCCCAATGCGTACCCGATGCCATGTATCCTTATTGTTAATAGTGACAGTTTGTATTGAAGGATTAAAACCCAGCAATGCCAGTCGTGCCTTTAGCTGGTCGGCATCTTTCATGTCTTTAAAGGAACCAGTTTGTAAAATGTAGGTTCCCGGTGCTTCAACCTGCGGCAGACTTTTATCTGTGATGGTGGCTGTTTTTCTGTCCGGAACCACAACTTCCATTTCCGGCAGTACAGTATAAAAATCAAAACGCACATCTGATTTTTTCTGTTCTTCCTTCTTGGGAGCCTGTTTTATAACAAGAGCGGGGGTGGTCTGACTTATAAAACCGGATGCCCATTCTTTCATAGTATCTGCAAAAATAAATGAAAGACCGGAGACAAGGCCAAATATAAACCAGGGTAATCTGCGAATCTGTTTTGGCTGGACTGGTTTTTTTGAGGAGCGTTTATTTTTCTTGCTGCTGCTTTTTACATAATCACGTGACATATTTACATGG
>JAOUQA010000447.1 GCA_029879605.1 Gammaproteobacteria bacterium | reverse complement strand
CCAGTGATGTAGCCAGTGCCAGGTGCATAATGATGTCTGCAGGCATACCCTGTAGTAGAAAAAGACTGGTTAGTGCCGGGACAATGATCAGTCCGCCACCGATACCCAGCATGCCGGCAGCCAGCCCGGCAAAGGCACCTGCCAGCAGATACAGGCCAAAGACAAAATAAGCTTCAGGCATACCTAACTGGTAGTGGATTTGTGCTGTCGATGATTATTGCGGGACTGATGCCGACGATTCTGGCCGGGTTTTTTACCGTCAGATTTATGCCGAGGTGGTCTATGGCGTTCAATTTTTGCCGGTGGACTGGGTTCTATGAGTAGTTCGCTGGTGACTGTTTCGCGGGGAATAGCATGACCAATATACTCTTCTATTTCGGGCAGGTAGTGAGCATAGTCTTCACAGGCAAAGCTGATGGCATGCCCACTGGCACCGGCTCGGGCTGTACGGCCGATGCGATGGACGTAGTCTTCAGCCTGTTGTGGCAGATCAAAATTGAAAACATGGCTGACCTCCGGGATATGTAGACCCCGGGCAGCAACATCCGTGGCGACCAGGATATTAAATTCCCCATCCTGAAAACTTTTTAACAGGCTCTGACGTTTTTTCTGCGGAATATCGCCCGAGAGCAGTGCAGATGGATAGTTATTTCCCATCAGCCAGGCATAAATGGTTTCCGCTGTTCGTTTGGTATTAATAAAAATAATACTGCGAGAAGGCTCGTCCTGTTTGAAAAGTCCCAGTAACAGGGGAATTTTTTCAGCATTGGCCGGGTAATAGACTCGTTCGTCAATTTTTTCGGCTGTTCTTTTTTCTGATTCGATGGCAACTTTCTGGGGATTATTCATATGTTCATAGGCCAGTTCCTGGACCCGGTAAGACAGGGTGGCTGAAAATAACAGTCCCAGACGTTGTGTGGGCTCAGGACAGCGTCTGATCAGGTAACGAATATCTTTAATAAAACCAAGATCAAACATCCGGTCAGCCTCATCCAGTACAAGTGCCTGAATGGCTTTCAGATCAAATACATGCTGTTTAAAGTAATCAATCAGCCGGCCGGGTGTACCAATCAGTACGTCAACACCATCAGTGAGCTGCTGGCGCTGTTTATCATAGGCAGTGCCTCCATAGACCAGGCCCAGCTTGAGTCCGGTAAACTGACCAATGACTTCAGCATCTTTATGGATCTGAATTGCCAGCTCACGGGTTGGAGCCAGAATTAGTGCTCTTGGCTGGTTTGGTCTGCGTTTTTCATTTGCCGGATGGTGCAGAAGGTATTGATAGGTAGCCACCAGGAAAGCAGCCGTTTTACCGGTGCCGGTCTGTGCCTGACCTGCAATATCTCTGCCTTCAAGGGCAATCGGTAGTGTTTCAGCCTGGATTGGAGTACAGAAATCAAATCCTGCCTGTTGTAGGCCCTTTAAAATGGGTTCGGCCAGGTTGAAGCTGGCAAAGCTTTTATCAGTTAAATGTGTTGTCATAGGTGTGCAGCATAAAGCAGTATGGCTGTCTGTACAAATTATGTCATTTGTCGGATGATTGAAAAGCGCCTACAATGGGCTGCGTACCAATATTTGAGAAAGCATGATATTGACTGGTTAATTTGAATTCAGGCCTTTCTTATTGTTGCTTAATAGTGAAAAGTTTAGTTATAGTTTAGAACCATGTTAGCGCTAAATCTGGAGGCCAACAAACGTGACTGATATTGTCCATGTTTCAGACGATAGTTTTGAAAATGATGTAATTAAATCTGATGTACCTGTCCTGGTGGATTACTGGGCTGACTGGTGTGGACCCTGCAAAATGATTGCACCCATTCTGGAAGAAATCGCCGGTGAATATGATGGTAAGGTCAAAATCACCAAGCTGAATATCGATGAAAACCCCGGTACACCGCCCAAATATGGTATTCGTGGCATTCCAACGCTGATGCTATTTAAGGCTGGTGAAGTCGAGGCAACCAAGGTTGGTGCACTATCAAAGTCGCAGCTTACAGCGTTCCTGGATAGCAATTTGTAAATAGTCTTCTATAATCAGTTTCAGAGTCGTCTACAAATAGTAGACGACCTGATATAAACATGTTAGAGTTCGCTAATCGACAGTAGGTTGCCTTTATTTTGTAACCTGCGACCATGAACGAGGCTGCTTCAAGCCGACATTAAGCAATAAAAATTTAAAAAATTAGCAAATCTAATTTCTGTTTAACCCTGATCTTATCTTTTTCCAAAAAAAACTAAACTATTAATCCGTTATGAATCTTACTGAACTAAAGACCAAAAGCCCATCCGAACTTGTTGAAATTGCCCAGACCCTGAAACTTGAAAATCTTGCCCGGGCAAAAAAGCAGGATATTATTTTCGCAATACTTAAAGCGCATGCCAAAAATGGCG
>JAOUQA010000448.1 GCA_029879605.1 Gammaproteobacteria bacterium | reverse complement strand
CACAAACCTCTTTGACCATCCTTCAGCTTACAAAACCTTGGGCATAAATCACACTGAACTCGATTATCATCAAGTTTATGCCAGTATTTTGTTGCTACAGTATAATTATCCATGTCTATCACCTCTATGAGATATATGGTGATGATTTGTATATTTGTAATTATAAAATATAACCCCATTTAAAATTGATGATACATATCAGCAGTTAATTAATCTGCGAGGTTATTATGAATAATATTCGCCTACCCGCTGTTGCTGGACTGTTTTACCCGAATGAAGCGTATCAATTAAAACAGGATCTGAATCATTACCTAACTCAAGCACAAACTTATGACCAGGTACCAAAGGCAATCATTGCTCCCCATGCTGGTTATATTTATTCAGGCCCAATTGCGGCCAGCGCATACAGTACTCTTCGTGATGCCCATAAAACTATTACAAAAGTTGTACTCCTTGGCCCATCACACAGAGTTGCAGTTAGTGGACTGGCTGCCAGCTCGGCAGAGTTTTTTCAGACACCGCTAGGGAAGATACCTGTCGACCGGTTACAAGTAAATAAGCTACTGACATTACCACAGGTCACGCTCAATGATCAGGCTCATAGCCAGGAACATAGCCTCGAAGTTCATTTGCCTTTTTTACAGACTGTACTGGATCAATTTGACCTCATTCCATTGGTTGTCGGTGATGCCAGCCCAGAGGAAGTAGCTGAAGTACTGGAACAGGCCTGGGGTAACGATGAAACACTTATTATCATCAGCTCCGATCTGAGTCATTACCACAGTTACACTAATGCCAGCGAACTGGACAAAACTACTTCTCAGGCTATTGAGAATTTACAGCCCGAACAAATCAACTATGATATGGCCTGTGGGAGAAACCCGATCAATGGGCTATTAACTATTGCCAGCAAAAAAGGACTTCACTGCAAAACACTGGATCTCAGAAATTCTGGTGACACTGCGGGCAGCAAAGACCGTGTAGTAGGATATGGAGCCTATGTCTTCAATTGAGCTAAAAGCTGATGATAAACTTATTCTTCTGGATATTGCCAAACAGTCAATTGCGAATGGACTGAAACACGACAGTCCGCTAAAAATAAATCCTGGCGATTATCCTGATCATTTACAGATCAATCGCGCCACTTTTGTTACTCTATTTCTCAATCAGCAACTACGCGGCTGTATCGGCACTTTAACTGCTTATCAATCTCTGGTTATGGATGTCGCTAATCATGCATTTGCTGCCGCTTTCAATGACCCACGATTTCCACCAGTCACTCCGGATGAAGCAAGGCAACTTGATATACACATCTCTATTCTAACGCCTGCTGAAACAATAGATTTTCACTCTGAAAAAGAATTAATCAACATGCTTCAACCAGGAGTTGATGGCTTAATTCTTGAATCAGGAACACACAAAGGAACTTTTTTACCTTCAGTATGGGAAACCTTGCCAGACCCTGAAGACTTTCTTACTCACTTAAAACTCAAAGCAGGACTGTCAAAAAATTTCTGGGATAAAAATATTAAAATCAGCCGATATAGAACTATCAGTATTCCATAGCCATAAATAATCTTCAGCATGAAGTGATTTTTGCTAGACCAACTTCAACCAGTGTCATATCATCTTCCTGCTTTAACCCCCCTCTAAACTCATCAACATCATTAAAAACAACCTCCATGATATCAGCATTATGGCCACCAAGATTTGACAGTAGTCGCTCTATTCCGTATTCATTATTGTCACTGTTTCTGGTTTCTATAATACCGTCCGAACACATGTACAAATAACTATCATCTACAAACTCAATCTCTTTAACCGCATCATCAAATTCATCGCTATCAAGTATGCCTAACGGCATATGCTGACTTGGTATAACAGATTTCTCTCCAGTCTTTTTATTCATTAATAAAACCAGGGGCATACCCCCTGACCATAATTTAATTTTTCTTGTGCCAGGATCAACTTCTGCAATCGAAGCGCACATAAACATATTAGGCGGAAACAACATTTTTAAATTATTATTAATATCTACAATAATTTCACGCACGTCTACGCCTTTTCTTGCCATTGTAAAAAATATCTGGCAAACGGGTAATGCGCCTACTGCCGCATGCAGGCCATGCCCGGTAAAATCACCAACCAATATATATAAATTACCCGACGGCCCTCTCTCGGCCAGAATAACATCGCCATCAAACTGCTCACATGGACGATTTTTATAACTTATAAACTCGGAATCTAGACATGACTGGTTTAAAGCGTGGGAAAATATATGCTCAACCAGCTTTTGCTCTTCATAAAGTTTCTGATTATATAAACGCAATTCTTTTATTGCGTCATTTAACTGTACGTTTATTTCCAGCACACGTATATGCGAACTTAATT
>JAOUQA010000445.1 GCA_029879605.1 Gammaproteobacteria bacterium | reverse complement strand
ATTAACGCTGCCAGACAACTGGATTTCAACTTACGCTGTGCCTGCCCGGAAGGCTATGACCCTGATCCTGAACTGGTCAAAGCTGCCGGGAACAGAGTCAGCATTATGCGAGACCCGGAAGCAGCCAGTAAAAATACTGACATGATTGTCACCGATGTCTGGGCCAGCATGGGACAGGAAGAAGAACAGAAACAACGAGAAAAAGTCTTTGCACCTTACCAGGTCACAGAAAAATTATTAAGCCTGGCAAATAAGGATGCTTTATTTATGCATTGCCTGCCGGCTCACCGTGGCGAGGAAGTCAGCGCTGAAGTTATGGACAGCAACCAGAGTGTCGTCTGGGATGAAGCTGAAAATCGCCTGCATGCTCAGAAAGCCCTGCTGGAATTTCTGTTAACTCAGTCCTGATAACAATAACACTGCAAACTGACTTATTGACTACTTATGCTACACCTGAACCCCGGTGTCGCATACAATACGCATTCGACCGGGAATTTTTTGTACTATTGAAGTTCAAAGCGTTATGCCGCTAATACAGCCTAAATTATTACTGCCATTGATACTGATCTGGCCCAATTTAATATTGGCTGACAACCTGGATATAAATAACCTCTGGAAAAACTGCCCTGTCACAAATAATGACTATCAAGCACCTGTCAGTTTCAGTTCAAATAAAGATGAAACACGAATCAGTGCCAAACAGGTACAGAATGCCGCGGGAGATATTACCAGCTTCAGTGATGAAGTTATTATTGAACGCAACCAGTTACGCTTAAGTGCTGACAAGGTTATTTTCGACCGCCCCCAGCAGAAACTGGAAATACTGGGCAATATACATATTGATGCTGAAAATCTAAGCATTAACAGTGACACTGGCTGGTTAGAACTAAAAACCAATCAGGGTGAATTTAATAATAGCCATTATTACCTGCCCGGTTCACATTTCCGTGGTAGCACACCGGGTTTATCAATAGATAATGGCAAGCAAACTCTACTTATCGATAGTAGTTTTACCAGTTGTCCGGAAAATAATAACGACTGGTCGCTGAATACATCCCGGCTAAAACTGGATCATGAAACACAAACAGGCACAGCCAGGCATGCCGTGCTCTGGTTTAAAAGTATTCCACTGTTTTATACGCCCTATATCAGTTTCCCACTGGGTGAAGAACGACGATCCGGTTTCCTGATGCCACAATTTGGCAGCTCTTCATCACGAGGTGGCGAACTGGGAATTCCGTGGTACTGGAATATTGCACCTAACCAGGATGCAGTTATTACTCCACGCGTAATGAAAAAACGCGGCACCCAGCTTAAAACAGATTATCGTTACCTGACTGAGAGCAGTCGAGGTGATATTAATATTGAGTACCTGGATAAAGATAAACAATTAAAAGAACAACGGCATTTACTAAAATGGGTTAATCACTCTGACATCGGACAGTCCGTTGATTTTGATTTGCTTATCAATGATGCATCAGACACTGATTACCTTGAAGACCTGGGTAGCAGCATCGACATTTCCAACACCACGCATTTAGAACGCAATGCTCGCCTGAGCTATAACCATCAACCATGGACAGTAAAACTGTTTAGCCAGAGCTATGAAACACTTGATACAAATATTGCAGTTAACAATCGCCCGTATCGACGCCTGCCACAAATAACTATTACAGCCAGCGATACAATTTTTAAAAGCGATTTCACCTGGTCACTAAACAGCGAATGGGTTGACTTTAAACATGAAAGCAATAATAAAATTAATGGCCAGAGATTTGATGCCCACCCAAAATTAAGCTGGCCACTCACTGGTAATGCCTGGTACCTGGTCCCCTCTTCAGGCCTGCATCATTCCAGTTACAGCCTGACTGACAGTACTGGTAATAAACTGGATATTAAAGATCGAAATCTCAGCATATCCAGTATTGATGCCGGTTTATTTTTTGAACGTGAAGCAGGATCTGATTTAATCCAGACCCTGGAACCAAGATTATTTTATCTTTACATACCCTACCGAGATCAAAGCACAATCCCATTATTTGATACGGGACAGTATGATTTTTCTTTTTCCCAGCTATTCAGAGAAAACCGTTTTACCGGTGTTGATCGTATTGGTGATACCAACCAGCTAAGCTTCGCTTTAACCAGCCGTCTACTGGATACATCATCAGGCAACGAGTACCTGAGCATGAGTATTGGACAGATTTTTTATAACCAGAACAGGGCCGTCAGTCTTGATAACTCGATTGATACGAAAAACCAGTCTGATACAATTGCTGAAATCAGCAGCCAGTGGCGCAATCTAAAAACACGTGCCACGGTCCAGTGGAATCCTGAAACCAGAGAAGCTGACAAACAGAATATACAGTTACAATATAAAAATGATAACCAGCTTATATTTAATATGG
>JAOUQA010000446.1 GCA_029879605.1 Gammaproteobacteria bacterium | reverse complement strand
TGCCACCTTCAATTTATAAATCATCATACTCTGCAAGTGCATTGCTACTAATGTTATTGACTAGTGGCATGGCGTATGCTGAGGAAAAGTTACATGTGTTGATTGATGATGGTCAAATCAATACTCGTATCGGTGAAGTAGATAGGTCAGTAACTTCATCTGTAAATTCGGTAATTGAAGCAGATCGGCTACAAAATAATTTCGTCAGTCTACCAGAGGTGCTTGAGCAAGAAGTTGGTGTGCAGATGCGTTCCAGTGGTGGCGAAGGAAGTCTGTCCACACTGGTATTACGTGGAGCCAGTAGTGAACAGGTTATTATTTATCTTGACGGTGTTCCACTCAATAACGCTTCTGGTAGTCCAGTTGATTTAAGTTTAATTCCTGTCAGTTCTATTGAACGTATCGAGATTTATCGTGGGTCAACCCCATTGGCACTGGGTAACCCTTCTATCGGTGGCGCAGTTAATATCATAACCCGACAGTCAGTTAAAGCACATGATGGTGAGGGTGTTGGTCAGTTAAGTGCCAGCATAGCTAGCTTCCATACCTATAAGTTAAGTGGGTCGTCAGCTTTATCATATGACGAAGATGATGTTTTATTGAGTGTCAGTTATCTGCAAAGTGAAAATGATTTTAGTTTTGTTAATGATAATGGTACGCAATATAACCTGAATGATGATCGTGTTGAAGATCGTAATAATGACGGTGTTCAACATTTAGCTTTTCTGGCTAACTGGAAGCATAGGATAAATATGCATTATGGTACTGAATTAAGGCTGGATGTCTATGACCGTGAAAAAGAAATTCCCAGTGTAAGTAATGCTGAAACACAAGCTGTGCTCGATACGCAGCAGTATGATTTTCTGGCGCAACTCAATGCACGTGAGGCATGGGGGAAAGATTCTAACTTAAATTTAAAATTATTTAGTACGAGAAAAAATGAAGAGTTTGATGATTCATTGAGGCAGTTTGGATTTTTTAGTCAACAGACTAAAAGTGTTACGGTTAAATCAGGTGCGCAGTTATATGCGGAGAAGAATAAACGATTCTATCAGTGGAAGTTTATAACTAATTTAAGTAAAGAAACTTATGATATGGATAGTTCGGTTGATCTGGTTGAGAGTGGAATAAATACACGAGAACGAATTGAGTTATCAGTAGAAAATATATCTCACCTATATCAGCGACGGTTCATCGTAAATGTTGTTGCCCGTTATCAGGTAATCAGTGATGAGATATCATCAGTTTCTGATGGTTTTGGAGTGGTGACACCGGCCTCTGATGAGAATTATGAATTACTTAATCCGCAGATTGGTGCGAAATATTTGTTCGATAAAAAAACATATTTGACTGCAAATATTGGCCAATACAATCGAACGCCTTCGTTTTATGAACTATTTGGTGGTAATGGCATGATGCAGGGTAATCTTGATTTAAAGCAGGAGAGTTCACTCAATGCAGATGTCGGTTTTACTTATACCTGGTACCGACCTTATCACTGGCTACACGATGCTGAAGTTTACGCGGGCGTGTATTACAACAGGATCAAAGATTTAATTGTTCGCATTTATAATGGTCAAGGTGTTGGCGTACCAAAGAATATTTCTGATGCGGTTGTTCAAGGGTTTGAGTCAACGTTAAAAATAAGGCCATCTAAAAATCATGTGATCAATATAAACATATCATTGATCGACAGTATTAATAAATCCGATATTGGAAGCTTCGACGGTAATGCCTTGCCTGGTTATTACCAGCAAAGCTTTAACTTGCATTATGCCTATACCATAGATAGATGGTTGCTGAGTATGGATGCTGAGATAAAGAGAAATATGTATTACGACAGAAGTAATTTATTACAGGGCGATGATGTCAATTTATTGAATGCTTCTGTCCGACGTAACTTTAAAAACTCAAACATTAATTTTGAAATAAATAATATTTTTGATGAAGATGTTCGATATTTTAGAAATCGCCCGACACCGGGGATTTCATGTTCTTTAACTTATACCCATAACTTTTAATGAGACTATTATGAAAAATATAAAACTGATTGCTTTGTTTGCATCTTTGCTAGTACTGACTTCCTGTACACAGGACACGACAACTTCTGGTGTTGTTGCAGATAAGGCCGCGATCGTTGCAACCACGGCTGCTGATTATTCTAGTGGTGCACATGCTGTTATCAGTAAGGACGCTGATGGGGTGCGTTTTGCATTAAATGATCTGTTGCCAACGGGTAGCGATATAACAGTAGCAGCCAATGGTACTGATTTTTACAGGATCGGACGTGCCTATGCCGGTAATAATATTGCAAAATTTTCTGCTGGTGATGCTCAAGCACCTGTCTGGCAATATTCCACTGATGATGCTGGCAGTGTTGTTTCCAGTAATCCACATGATATTATTTT
>JAOUQA010000056.1 GCA_029879605.1 Gammaproteobacteria bacterium | reverse complement strand
GTATGAAAACCGACCGGACTCACGCTCGCGCCAGATTTTTTACTGGAAGACAGTGCATCATTTAACTGAAGATGTGATTAATGTGTCTTACCGTTATCATACTGATGACTGGGATATTAATTCACACACCTTCGATTTAACTTATCGTTATGAACTCAGTGGCGGTTCTTATCTGCAACCACATATTCGTTATTACACGCAATCAGCGGCAGAGTTTTTTACCCACAATATTCTGGATAGCCAGCTGGCTTCATTGCAGTATGCCAGTTCCGATTATCGACTGGGTGAATTAGCAACAACGACAATTGGGTTGAAATATGCCCTGCCGGTTAAGATTAATCACGAATTCAGTATGCGTGTAGAATCTATCGTTCAGTCATACACTAAGGTGAACAGCAGTATCGGTACGCTGAATGGCGATGCTGGTAACCAGGATATAGTGCCTGACCTGGATGCGTTTGTGATTCAGTTTGGTTATTCATTTTACTGGTAAAGACTGATATTTAATGAAAGAAAAAAGCAGCAATATTGCTGCCTTTTGCTTATTAGAAATGATTTGACAGGCGCCACTTCCATATCATGCTTTGTACAAAAGTCGTATTAATCGTGTTTTTAAGATATTGATGAGCACGGTTTCTGGCAAAATTGATCGCGTTGTAGTTATTGACCTGTACGTAGTCTTTCTGGCATTGCCTTAGAACAGGGCTGACATCGTTATATGCTGATATGAAATCTCTTTCTTGCAGGCTTAAGAGTGCCTTGTTAAGGGAAAATATGTAGCGGGTTATGTTGGTCAGGTTGTCCATGTCAATGTAGTCGCTGAGTTCTTCAAGATCCATAACTTCTTGATGGGCAAGGATTCGATCAAAGGTATCCCATATAATAATCTCATCAAAATAACTGTCACGTGGTTTGTCCAGGGCGTACTGGGTAATGGATTGAGCTTTGTCCCAGTCACCTGACTGGCGTAATGCCAGCATGTAAAAATAAAGCGATCTTTGATCTGCTTCTTCGCGCTGGTAAGAATTTTCCATCCATTTGATAACTTCTGACCATTCATCATGTATTGTTTTGATATAACAGATTAGACCCCAGTTGACAGGGTCATCATTTAATTGATGATAATTATTTTTAAATAATAATTTAGGTATATTTTTGCCCTGGTCAACCAGTGATCTCAGGTAGCCTTCGTAAACCCGGTTATCAAAATCATCCTTGATAGTGATGGACTTAAGACGTTTTTCAAGGAAAGTAAGGCTCTTGTTTTTAACCTGGTGATATGCCCAGTATTCACCGGCAAAGGGTGAAATAAATTCATCGGGATTTTGCATATGGGTACTGCGTTGCTGGGCGATCAGTGAGCTGGCGTCATCACTGAGTTTTGCTGATTTGAGCTGGTTCCAGGCATAGCCGATCAGGCCATCATCGGCATCAGGTTCCTGTAATAATTGATGCCAGCAATCCAGCGATTGTTGTTTGTGATTCTGTCGGCAGTGAAAAGAAAGTCTACGACCAAGTAAATAAATATCATCGCAATGAAGCTGTAATGTTGTGATGACTTTTTCGGCCTCACTATAGTCTTCATTATCAAGCAATCTATCAATGTATGTCAGCCCGTTATAACTATTGGTTGGGTCAAGGTAGTAGGCCTGTCTCAGTAACTGGGTAATTTCCTCGGTTCTGAGTGGTGCATGTTTTTCAAGGGTTTCGGCAACATAGCATAAAACATTGGGGCTATTTGGATAGAGTCGCTGGCAATGCTCAATACAGCGTAAAACATTGTCAGAGTCTTCAAGTTCTGTATACCAGTTAACCAGGAATCGCCAGCCGTCATAATAGTTCTGGTCATTTTCTACAACCTGGTTCATTTCTTTGACGGCCTGTTTGATGTTATTCATCTTATAGGTCGTCCAGGCGTGGTTGGCCTGAATCGCAATTGGAATATTGTTATTCCAGCGTGAGGCATCGCATAAGTCCAGCGCCTGGTTGTACTTTGCCTGCTGGACAAGAAAATGAATGTAGTCGATGGTTAAATCGACTGCCTGTGGATGTCGTTCAAGAAATTCCTGGTAGATGTTGTTTGTGGTCTCTATGTCATCAGTCAGGCTGGCATGAATACTGGCAAGAGAAGGGTTGTCCGGTAATTTCTGGCATTGCAGTTGAATACGCTCAAGTACAAATTCTGGCTGGTCTGTCTGCTTACACATTTCACCAAGGCGTTCCCATGCCCAGTAGTAGGTTGGTGAAAGATCGACTGCGCTGGATAATGTAGTGACAGCTTCATGCTTGTCATTGTTGCGCCATAACAGGTCGGCCAGGTAAGCGTAACTTGAAGATGAGAGCGGTGTTTTTTTAATCTGTTCTTTTAACAGGGTAATGGCTTCATCAATCTTATTTTGGTATTCAAGAATTTCCGATAAACGATTAACGACCCTGTGCCAGTCGGGAGAGTATTCAAGGGTTTTTCTGAGCAGGCTCTCCATATTTTCGAGATCGTTCATATAATAATATATTTCAGCTTTTTCAAGATAGAGGCGTGGAATTAGCGGAAATTTATCGATGGCAGTATCAATCAGTTCGAGTGCTTTTTCATAATGTCCTAATTCACGGTTTTCAATGGCCAGTGCAACCCAGGACTGCCACAGATCAGGGCGATCATTCACTGCATATTGAAGAAATTCAATCAGCTCATCAGGGGTAAACCACTGACTGGCGATAGACTGAAATTCAAGCAGGGCGTCACCAAAAGTAATCTGTTTTATAATTTCATCATAAATAAACTGAAGTTGCTGTTTTTTGTTTTCGGTATTGTTAGCGCAGTCCAGTAAGGGTTTGTAGGCATCGATACAGTCGCATGAAAGTGAAATCGCTTTTTTAAAGCTGCTTATAGCCTGTTCGCAATGGCCCATGTTTTTATAAACAAGTCCTAGTTCGTACCAGGCTTCGTCATCGTCATTTTGAATACTGGTTGACTCGGTAGCAATTTCAAGTGCTTCATCATGGCGAAACTGGTTCAACAGAAATCGACTCATCTGTTTATGTGCCCAGTTGTCATCCTGATGCTGCTGTATGATTGTACGGTAAACCTCTTCTTTGCCGGCCAGGTCAGTATCATCACACCAGTTGAGTTTAAGTCTGAGTAAATGATAGTTGCCAGGAAAGTCGGCTAGTCGTTGTTCAATAAATTGACTGGCTTCATCTGCATTGCCTATTTCATTTAGTAATCTAACAATTGAGTTATTGGCTGAGTTACTGAGTGGTTCATAGTTCAGTACTTTACGCCAGTGTGTGATGGCCTGTTGTTTGTCCTGCTGGAATTCACAAAGCTCGGCAGCCATTTCTGCGTAGCGGGCAGGATGCACAAAAGAGCTGGCGAGAGTGAGTAGTTGCTGGCTGCGTTCTATATTATTTATATAAAAATACTGGCGAGACATGAAGAGCAATAATTCGCCATCATCTGGACGTTTTTCCAGTGCCTGCTCAAGGTAGTCAATACCTTCGCCTGTTCTATTCAGGCTATTAAAGGCGCGAAATACTGATATTACCGGGCCAGATGATTTGTCGTTGTATCGATGGTAACGGTCAATAAGAAACTGTAATGCCTGTTCTGATTCCTTGAAATAGCGTGCAGCTTTAAAATAACTCGAAGCATATTGTTCGACCTTGTCTTCAAGGCAGGTAAGAAACCTATATATATCGTAACTTTTTTTATACTCTGACCTGGCCCATAAATGATCGGCATAGGTTTTTAGTGTGACGGCATCGGTTGAGCGTTCTCGAATTAATGATCTGAGTAGTTTATCAGTACGGGATTGCTGGCGATGATCCTTGACAAGTTCTTTTGCCAGCCGACTTTTAATTAAGAAATTTGCATAAGGTTTATTATTCAGTGCCTGTAAATAATCAAGTGCCTGCTGATAGGGTCTCATATAGACCAGTGAGGCTGACTTGCTTAACTGGAAATTAACATCTTCAGGATATCTTTCTAACAATTTTTCGGTTAGCTGTAATATGAGAGGTTCATCATTATCATAAATTGCCAGGCTTCGGTGAGATTTTATAGTCAGTCGATTATTTTTATCCAGTGCGATCATTCGTTGCAATGCGTTATAGGCATCATCACGTTGATTTTCATCCAGTGCTTTCTGAACCAGGTAATGTTCATCATATAATTCCTTGTCCTTGAACTGGATGCCAGTTATCAGTTTTTGTTTATCTGCAGGCAGCATGAGCATGCAGCGTGGGCCACTTGATGCATAGTATTTGTGAGTTTCATCAACCAGAATTTCCTGCAGTCTTGGGTGATATGGGTCGCGGAGAAAATACAGCCCGAGTTTTTGATCATAACCGACAATAATCTGTAAATGGGCGCTGCCGGGTTCAACAGTTGAAAGTAGTACCGGTATTTGAAGATCAATCAATTGTTTGAGTGTATCGAACTCAAGTACGAATTCAATACAGATCCAGCCCTGGTCGAGGAGCCAGCGCCTTTCATCGACGTCTGGAGTGCCGTCGTAGCAGATTGCCTGAATAATATCCTGCTGGTTGATCTCGGTTCCCCAGAAACTGGTAATGGCTGACATGCTGGCAGGTGCACAGGTCATATGGTGCTGGCGTATGAAAGGTACATCAAGTACTGTTCGTTCATTGGTGTCTGTGTTGTTTTTAATGGAATCAGAAAGTTTTTTATGAAAAAAACTTTTTTCTTCAAGAAAAGGCAGGGCTTCTTCGTAACGTTGTTGAGAACACAGGATGTCAGACTTTACATAATTGAGATCCCTGGTGGTGTACTTGTTTTTTTCATAATACATGTTTTCTAATCGGGCAATGTATTCTTCAGCCATGTCATAGTGTTTTAGATCCTGGTGTAGATAGACCAGTTGTTTGAGGAGCGACACGCATTGCATGGATTGTGCTATGCCAGAAAGCATATCCACAGCCTCGGTTAGTTTGTTCTGGATTATTAGTATATGAGCTGCCAGTTGCCTGGGTGGCCGGTAAGAAGGCTGTTTGTCGATAAGTTTTGTTAGTAGATCAAGGGATTCATCATAGCGATCCTGGAGAAATAACAGGTAGGCTTCGTTGTGTTCGATCCAGGGTTCCCTGGATAAAGAAAGTGCCTGCTGAATAATTTTTTCTGCCAGGGAAAAGTCGCGAAAGGTTGCCACAATATCAGCCTGTTCGCAGAGTATATTGGCACGTTGTGAATCCGAAAGGTCCAGGCCTAGCAGGTGTTCGCTCAGGTGCCATGCGCAGACAGCTCCATGACGTCGGTGTATGACCATAAGGTAGGTGGGTGCTAAAGCAGGATGATCGGGTTGTTTGCGCCAGGCATGATAAATGATGGCATTGGCGGTTCGATCCATACCCAGGTGTCGCAGGCAACGAGATGCAAGCAGGCAAAGTTCGGTTTGGGTCCATTCAGTATAAGAACCGAAGTTGTCCTGAAGTTCATCAATGACATCACGGAATTTGCCCTGTGACATCAGCGGTTCGTATTTCTCAAGTTGAGTTTTTAATTCAGAGTCAGATGCATTCATAAGTAAATAATAATTGCTGAGGATTTTAAAGCGATAGTGAGCTTAGTAAGTTAATACCATTATGTCCCAAGGGGTAATCTATAAAAGGCCATAATAGAAATGTGATATTTAGGAGTATAGTCAAAACATCAGCTTTGCAAACATATGAGGGAATTATTGTGCATTAGCTGGCATTTTACTGTTGTTAAAGGGGTGATGAATAAATAAGCAGGTAAATATAATGAGTGCCTGACTAACTGACCTGATTCCGATTGAGCCGGTAAATCCCTTAGAGAGCATAAGTCTTATTATTGAGTTGATGCACTATATTAACTGGATGTGTTTCTAATGTATTAACGAGTTGTTAATAACTCAGTAACAAGGTTGGTTGCTTCAGGGAGGCAGTATGTTTCATAAGGTAATTTATTTATTTACCCTGTTATTTTTTTCTTCATCAGTAATGGCAGATAAGGCCCTGGTATTAGCCCGTGCACCACAGCTGTCACCCAGTGCTATTTCTAAATTATGGTCGCCATTTGTTGAAAGCATATCGAAGAAAACAGGTATTGATATTGTTTTGAAAGTTTACCGAGAAAGAGAAGATTTTGAAGCGGATATTATGGATGGTAAGGTGGATATGTATTTTGGTAATCCAGGATATGGTGTAGTGGGTTATTTGAATCATGGTTATATTCCAATAATAAGAAGTGATCGAAAATTACTTGAAGGTATACTGGTTGCCAGGGCAGGATCTTCAATAATGAGTATTGAAGATTTAAATAAAAAAATAATCGCTTTCCCGGATAGAAATGCATTTGCGGCATCACTTTATCTAAGGTCGCGTATTAGTTCGGATTTTAATATTAGTTACGATGAACTTTATGCAGGTTCACATGATAATACATATCGTTCGGTAATAATTGGTAAAGCGGCAGCTGGCGGTGGTGTAAAACGTACATTGGAGCGTGAGTCACCACAGTTAAGAAAGCAGTTGAAAATTATATATACAACGCCTGGAATGAAATCTCATCCTTTAATGGCTCACCCATCTATTTCAGTTAAAAATAGAATATCGATACAACAGGCTATTCTTGATCTTGACAAAGATGAAAGTGGTAAAAAATTACTTAAATCAATAAAGTTGCAGAAGCCTGTTATCGCTGATTATGCTGAGGATTATAAGTCAATTGAAGATCTGGTTAAAATAATGTACCAGTCAATGATAAATTAAGATTATGTATTTTAATCGATATGGATTATCTACGCAGATTGTCTTTGTCTTTGTCTGTGTGTTCTTTGTGGCTATTACCGTGCTCGGATTCTATGATTACAATAGTAAGCTAAGTAATCTAAAAGATTCGAGATTGAGTGGAATTAGTGCAATAGCAAAAGCAATTACTGAGTCAATTAGTGAAGATGTATATAGCAAAGATTATGTGCGGATAGAATACAAGCTATCGGGCCTGGATGGAATAAGGCAAATCGGAATAATTAGAGTTCTTGATGCTGAAGGATTTGTTGTGGCTGATTTTTCGCGTAATAAAAGCAAAAATCTTGAGCCTAATTATGAATATAGCATGAGTCACGAGGTGCCAGTCGGTCCAGCTATAAAATATATCTCTGGCAATCATCTGAAAAGCATTAGTGAAATATATTTTTCAGGAAGAACAGTAGGCTGGTTAGAATTAATCTCTCCCGGTACTATTATTAATGATTCCATGAGAGAAATATTGTACGAGATGGTGCTATTTAATTTTATTGTGCTGGTTATAGTTATTGTGGCAATAGTAGTGTTTATGAATAGGCAGCTGAAATCGCTTGTTTCTTTAACTCAGTTTGCAACTGATCTTCCGGATTCAAAAGGTTCTATTATACAGAATAAGCATGCCCCTCCGGAATTTAGATTATTGATGAAATCACTAAGCTGGGCATCAGTAGAATTAGAGAAGCAGCATGCCAGGTTGAAAAATCAGAATGATTTCCTTGAAACTAAGGTTGAGGAAAGGACCAGCGAATTAAAAGAGCTGGCTCGTAAAGCAGATGAATCGAGTCGTGCCAAGAGTGATTTCCTGGCGCGTATGAGTCATGAGTTACGGACGCCGCTTAACGCGGTAATTGGATTTTCACAGTTACTTGAAATGGCGGAGGATTCACTGGTAAAGGATCAGATGAGCCTGGTGAACGAGATTCATTCGGCAGGTAATCATTTGCTGGACATGGTTAATGAGGTTCTTGAAATTTCCAAAATTGAATCTGGTAAATATGAAATTGATATGGAATTTATAAAAATCAGAGCCATTATTGAAAAAGTTATATCATTATTGGGTATTCTGGCAGATAAAAATAACATTAAAATAAAATGTCATTTTGATGTAGATGAAGATTATTGTGTTTATTGTGATGCCCTGCGTACTCGCCAGGTGATATTAAATGTGGTTTCTAACGCTATAAAATATAATCGTGAGAATGGTCGTATAGATATTGAAATAGCAACTGAACAAAATGAATTAATATTAAAAATTCGTGATACTGGCGAAGGTATTTCAGAGGCTGATTTAGAAAAAATATTTATTCCTTTTGAAAGGGCTAGTGCCTCATCAGTTATTGAAGGCGCCGGGATTGGCCTGGCTATATCCAGTAAGTTAATGATAGCAATGGGTGGTGATATTCAGGTGGAGAGTGAGCCGGGTTCAGGATCAGTTTTTATGTTAAGGTTTCAGTTAGCGGAATCAGAAGTAACTTCAGTTTAGCCGTTAGTGCTGACAGTAATACTGTACCTGTTGCGTCTGGAGAAACTGTTCGGCATTCCTGCCCTGCAATATGGCCAGGGTTGATAAAATGCCTGCTTGAATACAGCTGGGGGCAATGACAGTAACTGAGCTGGGCGGATCAGAGACTGGCCAGCCGGTCTGAGGGTCTAGTATATGGCTGTAACGGTTACCATTTTTTAATAAATAACGTCTTGCATTGCCACTGGTTGCGAGTCCTCCTTTTGACAATTCAATCTGGCCACGAGCTTTTTCCCCGGTAGCATGGGCGTCATCGATGCCAATGATCCAGGGTTTGTTGTTTTCTCCGGGGCCATTGGTAAATATATCACCGCCGTAATTAATCAGTACGCCTGTATCAAGTAAAGGTTTAATAAGTGACGCTGTGTGATCAACGGCGTATTCCTTGCCCAGTCCACCAAGGTCGATTTCCATACCTGGTGGCAGCGTTATACAGGGTCGTTGCCAGATAACCCTGTTCCAGCCAATTCTTGGTAACATGGCTTTAACCTGTTCTGGTTCCGGGACACGGTCACTGCCATCAAATGACCAGACTTCTCTTAATATACCTGAAGTGATATCAAACCGGCCGTTACTTAACTGGTAACATTGATCTGCAAAATCAAGCATATCTGCTGTCTCATTATCAACTTCGACTGTGGCACCATTGGCATTATTAATTTTGAAAATAATATTGTTATCACGGTAACGACTGAATTTTTCTTCAATACGATGTGCTTCGTTACAGGCAATTTCAGTTACCTGGCTTGCAATCTTCCTGTCTTGTGTGGCGATAAGTACCTCGCAAGGGCTGGCCATGGCGGTAAATTGACCCAGCCAGATATCGTTAATGCGAGTGAGCGTGAATTGAGTGGTCATATCAACCAGAGTTTATAGTGTTAAGTATGTATTTCAAAATTGTGTTATATCACTGGCTGTACTGTGTGATATCACACAGTTTTTTTTAAGAGAAATAATTTTTCCTTAAATTTCAATGCCCTAAGTTTGGCATATAAACTGCAGTAACTCCTTAAATAAGTTTAATAAAATTCTGGAGTTATTTAGTATGCGGTTTCAGCTAGTTTCACGAGTAAGTCTTC
>JAOUQA010000055.1 GCA_029879605.1 Gammaproteobacteria bacterium | reverse complement strand
GATTGCTCCGGACATGACCAGCGCTTCTTTATTAGCCAGCAATACACGCTTACCCGCCCTGGCAGCAGCCAGTGTCGGCAATAAACCTGCGGCACCGACGATAGCTGCCATAACAGAATCAACCTGGTCAAGAGCAGCAACCATTTCCAGGCCCTCTATACCAGCTACTACTTTTACACCTGATCCAGCCTGTTTTAATTTTTGCTCCAGTTGCTCCGCGCTACTGGCATCTGCCATAGCCGCGTACTCAGGTTTAAAGTCCAGGCATTGCTGGAATAGTCGATCAATACCCGTATTAGCTGTCAGCGCGATTACACGATAGTCATCAGGATGACGGGAAATTACATCCAGGGTATTAACACCAATGGTACCGGTTGAACCAAGAATAGTAATACCTTTGCTACTGGACATTAATCACCATTAAATCCAGGAAAAGAGCAAAGAAAGGTGCTGATGACAGAATGCTGTCAACACGGTCCAGTACACCGCCATGACCGGGAAGAATACTGCCACTGTCTTTAACGCCGCGCTCACGTTTTAGCAAACTGATATACAGATCACCTGCTACTGAAATCAAGGTAGCGAAAAAACCAATAATCAACAGGATGACCGTTTGAATAATATCCAGTTTAAAAAATAATGCTGCCATGAATGTATAGATAGTTGTCGCTATGATTGCACCATAAAGACCTTCCATTGTTTTGCCCGGGCTAATTAACGGCAGGAGTTTGTTCTTGCCGAATTTTTTACCCGAAAAATAAGCGCCACTATCTGCAATCCAGACAATAATAATCGAATACAATAACCAGTAGGCTCCCTGGGGCAACTGATGGATATAAACTATTGATAAAACCGGAACCAGCAAAACAACAAAACCAGTAATAGCCTTAGCAAAAGAAAATTGCTCAGAAACTGCTGACGGCCCACCAGTTGAGAGGCGATAAATAATATACAACCACCAGGCGAAAACCAGACCCAGTAATACTTTAAATAGAACGGGATCATTGCTTGTTAGCAACATACCTGACAGGTAAACCAGTAGAGTCAAAGCCGCTGCATAAGCAATCCGGACTGGAACAGGCTTTATCCCGGACAGTTGCGCCCACTCCCAGGCGGCAATTGCAATCACAACCAGCAAAACATAAAACAATGCATCGCCAGACTGACTTAAAATAAACCAGACAGCGGCGATTGCCAGAGGAACTGCAGTTAAAATACGCTGTAAAAGCATCGATTAATTCACCTTGTTCGCCTGCTCGACCTGGTCACCCGTTTTACCAAATCGGCGTTGACGATTAACAAACCATCCCAGCGCTTTATCGAATTCATTTTCATCAAAATCCGGCCACAACACATCTGTAAAATATAATTCTGTATAGGCCAGTTGCCAGATAAGGAAATTACTAATACGCTGTTCACCACCGGTACGTATAAAAAGATCAGGATCAGGTAGATCAGATAATGTTACATACTGATTGATTAATTCAGCATCAATATCACTGGTTTTAATTTCGGATGCCTGAACTTTTTCTGCTATTGCTCGACAGGCAGTTGCGATGTCCCATCGACCACCATAATTAACAGCTATATTAAGATTCATTCCTGTATTATTTACAGTTAAATCTTCAGCCTGTTTTATACTTTTCTGTAGCTTGTCAGAGAATGCAGTACAATCGCCGATAAACCGTATACACACCGATTGCTCATGTAACTTCTTCACTTCCGACTGCAAAGTTGTCAAAAACAACTCCATCAAACTACTGACTTCCTGATCTGGTCGCTTCCAGTTCTCGCTACTAAAAGCGAATAATGTCAAAGCTTCAATTTTATTCTCAACACAGGTCTCAACTATTTTCCTGGTCGACTTAACACCCGCCTTGTGCCCGGCAGTACGTGGCATAAAACGTTTTTTTGCCCACCGACCATTACCATCCATAACAATAACGATATGTTCAGGCTTAATTATTTGTTGCTTACTATCATTCTCCATGCGCTTCACAATCTCGCGATTATATTTCCATCATTTCCTTTTCTTTTGCAGCAAGAACCTGGTCAATCTCTGCTACATACTTATCAGTTAGCTTCTGAATAGAATCAATCGCTTTACGCTCTTCATCTTCTGATATTTCTTTTTCTTTTAACAGGTCTTTAAAATCACCATTTGCATCACGACGAATATTTCGTATTGCAACACGTGAATTCTCAGCCTCATGCTTTACAACCTTGACCAGATCGCGACGACGCTCTTCCGTTAATGCCGGCATAGGTACACGTATTGCCGTACCGGCTGTTGCAGGATTTAACCCAAGATCAGAAGTCATAATCGCTTTTTCTACTGCAGCAACCATGGTTTTTTCCCATGGAGTAACAAGTAAAGTACGCGAATCTTCTATATTTACATTTGCCACCTGGTTGATTGGTGTATCAGTACCATAATAATCAACCGTCACATGATCAAGCAAACTGGGATGAGCTCGTCCTGTTCTAATCTTTGCCAGCTCAGAATGAAGGGCATCAATGGTTTTTTTCATGCGTTTTTCCGCATCATCTTTAATTTCTTCAATCATGACTTATCTCCAGGAATTATTGATGTTCCAATTGATTCATTCACAATAACCTCAGGCAGATCGCCAACATTATTCAAGTTAAATATTCTAAGTGGCATATTCTGCTCTTTACATAAAACAATTGCAGTGGCATCCATCACACCCAGGCCACGCTGCAATACATCATCATAACTTAATTGGTCAAATTTTACGGCATCTGGATTTTTTACGGGATCAGAATCATAAACACCATCAACCTTGGTCGCTTTTATTAATACATCAGCATTAATTTCAATTGCCCTCAGGCTACCAGCACTATCTGTTGTAAAGAATGGGTTACCTGTTCCCGCACCAAAAATCACGACCCGACCTTTTTCAAGATGGCGTATTGCACGGCGACGAACATAATCTTCACAAACCTGGTGAATGCTTAATGCCGACATAACTCGACATGTAACATCATGTCTTTCAATAGCATCCTGAAGTGCAAGACAATTCATTACAGTTGCGAGCATACCCATATGGTCACCAGTTACACGATCCATACCAGAATCCGCCAATCCCTGACCACGGAATATATTTCCCGCACCTATTACAACCCCAACCTCGACACCCGCATCAACAATCTGTTTAATTTCGCCTGCAATCCTGGCAATAATTGCTGTATCGATACCATATGACTGATCACCCATCAGGGCTTCGCCACTTAATTTAAGCAATACACGTTTATAGATTGGTTTTTTCTGCGTCATAGTTCTGCACTTTTCAAATATTTATTAGAATTGTTTCGTTTAACTCTGCCTTCATCGTAAAAGACTCTTATGTTATTTTACTTTTACGAACCTGAATTATTACTAATTCAGGCTATTGCGACCACAAAAAACCGGGAACAAGTGCCCCGGTTTTTTATTGTCTCACATTTGACTGAATTTTCCTTAGCTAGCTTCAATTTGAGCCATAACTTCATCAGCAAAGTTTTCCTGTTTCTTCTCGATCCCTTCACCTACTTCGTAACGGAAGAAACTCCTGGCAGTTGCGCCTGCAGCAGACAGTAGTTTACCCACAGACTGATCAGGATCTTTAACAAATGGCTGACCAACCAGGGTGATCTCAGCCAGGTATTTGCGCATCCGGCCTGAAATCATTTTCTCTATAATATCATCAGGTTTGCCACTTTCTTTCGCCTGGGCAATAAAGATTTCCTTTTCTTTTTCCAGTAATTCTGCAGGTACCTGATCTTCATCAACACAAACAGGACTGCTTGCTGCAATGTGCATAGCAACATCTTTAACCAGTTCATCATTGCCATTTTCCATTTCAACAAGAACACCAATGCGAGTGCCATGCATGTAACTACCAAAAGCAGCATCGGTTGATGCACGAGCAAAACGACGCACCTGAATATTTTCACCGATCTTAGCAACCATTGCCTGGCGTGTTTCTTCAATTGAATCACCATCATCTGCAAGTGGTAAAGCAACCAGGGCTGCAACATCAGCAGGTGAATCACTAAGAATACGTTTTGCAATCGCAGAAACAAAGCCTTTAAAGTCATCTCCGCCAGATACAAAATCTGTTTCACAGTTAACTTCTACTATTGCAGCTTCTTTTTTATCGTCACTAATTTCGATAATAACCAGACCTTCAGCAGCTGTACGACCCGCTTTCTTGTCAGCTTTTGCTAATCCTGATTTGCGCATATCTTCTATTGCCTGGTCGATATCACCACCAGCAGCAGTCAATGCTTTCTTGCATTCCATCATGCCTGAACCTGTACGCTCACGCAGTTCTTTAACCATAGCAGCAGTAATCTGCATATCTATCACCTCTTAAATTCTGTTTCTAACGACTTACTATTCACCTGAAGATTCTGCTTTAGCAGCTGCTTTTTTCTTGGGCGCTGCTTTTTTCTTTGCCACTGCTTTTTTCTTGGGTGCGGATGCTTTCTTTGGCGCAGTCTCTTCCTTAGCTACAACTTCTTCTTTAGCCGCAACTTCTTCTTTAGCCGCAGGCTCTTCATCAGCCGTCACTTCTGTTATCTTAGGAGCAGGTGCTTTTTTCTTTACTACCGCTTTCTTTTTAGCTGTAGCAGCCTTTTTCTTAGGCGCTGATTTTTTAGGTGCCGCGTTATTCTGGTCATCAACTTCAACATAATCAGAATCTGATGCACCGGCATGGATAGAAGCCGCCTTACCTTCGATAATGGCATCAGCTATGCCTTCTATGTACAGTTTAATTGCACGAATTGCATCATCATTACCTGGAATGATGTAATCGATATCATCTGGTGAATTATTAGTATCAACGATACCAATTACTGGAATACCCAGTTTATGTGCTTCGTGAACTGCAATATTTTCATGGCCTACATCAATAACAAAAACAGCATCGGGAAGACCGCCCATGTCTTTAATTCCACCCAGGGTTTTTTCCAGTTTATCCATTTCACGGCTCAGGCCCAGTGCCTCTTTCTTGGTCAAACGTGTAAAAGAGCCATCTTCTGACATCTGTTCCAGTTCTTTTAAGCGGCGAATTGACTGACGTACTGTGTTGAAGTTAGTCAACATACCACCTAACCAGCGGTGATTAACAAATGGCATTCCGGCACGGATTGCTTCTTCCCGGATTGCCAGGCGAGCAGCACGCTTTGTGCCTACGAAAAGGATTTTTCCGTTTGATGATGCAATTTTACTAATGACATTCAAGGCGTCATTGAATAAAGGCAGGGTTTTTTCCAGGTTGATGATATGGATCTTGTTTCGATCACCAAAGATGTATTCAGCCATCTTGGGATTCCAGAAACGTGTTTGATGACCGAAATGAACACCGGCCTCCAGCATTTGACGCATGCTTACTTTAGGCATAATTGACTCCAATTTGTCGGGTTAGGCCTCCACATACCCCATGTGACCACCGGATTTTCATCCAGCACCCAGTCACATGTGACGGCATATGTGAGTATTTAAAAAACAATATATAATTCGGGTTTGCGCTATGCGCGGCGGCTTTATACCATATCCCGGGAATTGAGACAATATTAAACCCTTTTTTTGGGCAAAATACGTATCTAAGTCATAGAAAAATAACATAAATCAGGATACCGATGAGCATAAATATTAAAACCCCCGAAGAAATCGAGAAAATGCGCATTGCCGGTCGACTGGCTGCCGATGTGCTTCATATGATCAAGCCCTATGTTCAGCCCGGTATAACCACCAATGAACTGGATCAGATCTGTCATGACTATATTGTTAATGAACAGCAGGCCATTCCAGCCCCGTTAAACTACAGGGGCTTTCCCAAATCCATCTGCACCTCAATCAATCACCAGGTATGCCACGGTATACCCAGTGATAAAGCGCTGAAAAAAGGTGATATCGTCAATATTGATATCACGGTTATCAAGGATGAATTTCACGGCGATACCAGCAAAATGTTCTACCTGGGTGACCCTGGCATCAAAGCCAGGCGAATCAGTGAAATCGCCCATGAATGCCTGTTACTGGGTATTGAGCAGGTAAAACCCGGTGGCCACATGGGTGACATTGGCCAGGCCATTCAGACCCATGCCGAGTCAAAAAACTGCTCGGTGGTTCGAGAGTACTGTGGCCATGGTATAGGCCGTGTCTTCCATGAGGATCCCCAGGTATTACATTACGGCAAAGCCAATACCGGCATTGTTATGGAAACCGGTATGATCTTCACCATCGAACCAATGATCAATGCGGGCAAACGCCATGTAAAACTGCTGAATGACCAGTGGACCGTTGTCACCAAAGACCATAGCCTGTCTGCACAGTGGGAACACACCATACTGGTGACCGATACCGGGTACGAAGTTTTAACCCTGCGTCCCGGTGATGAAATTTAGCCAGAGAGAGATACCAGGTGACCAAACTTACCCTTGATGGCTACGTGCTGTTTGATGAACAGGCATTTAGTCAGAAGCTGGCAACCAGCAACCAGGCACTGAAAGAATTCAAGACAGCCGTGGCTAATGGCCGTGATGCGCTTAAACAGGCCTTCGAAGCCGGCAGCGATACGATCGAGCTGGTCCACAGCCGGGCAGCTTTTGTTGACCAGATCCTGGTTCAGGCCTTTAATTATTGCTTTGCTGATTGCCCACAGAAACTGTCTTTACTGGCTGCAGGCGGTTATGGTCGAGGCGAACTGCACCCCGCCTCAGATGTTGACCTGATGATTTTGTTACATGAAACGGAATCTTCAGCTACCCGCCATGCTATTGAACAGTTTCTGATGCTGCTCTGGGACAGCAAACTGGAAATTGGCCATAGCGTGCGTACCCTGGATGAATGTATCAGGGAAGCCGAAGCCGATATCACCATTGCCACCAATATTATGGAAGCCAGGCACCTGGCCGGTGACCGGCAACTCACAGACAACATGAAAAGTGCCACTGGCCCGGACCAGATATGGGACAGCACCTCTTTCTTCCAGGCCAAGCTGGATGAGCAGGTTCATCGCCACGCCAAGTTTCATGACACCGCCTACAACCTGGAACCGAATATCAAGGAAAACCCCGGCGGCTTACGGGATATCCAGATGATTGGCTGGGTTGCCAAGCGACACTTTGGTGCCAATACCCTGCACGAACTGGTCGACCATGATTTCTTAACCGAAGCAGAATACCAGGCACTCATCGAAGGCCAGAGCCTGCTGTGGAAAATACGCCTGGGATTACATCATCTAACCGGCCGCCGGGAAGACCGCCTGCTATTTGACCTGCAGCGGGAACTGGCCATCCAGTTTGGTTATACCGATGGTGAAAACAACCTGGCCATCGAACAGTTCATGCAGCGTTATTACCGTACGGTTATGGAGCTGGAAAGACTGAATGAGCTATTACTGCAACTATTCAGAGAAGCTATTTTACTCAGGGACAAGGCCAGTCAGCCTGAAATTATTAACCAGCGTTTCCAGCTGGTGAATAACTATATCGAGGTCAGGCATAACCGGGTATTTACTGAACACCCGCCCGCATTACTGGAACTGTTTTTAGTCATGGAGCAACGCCCGGACATCCGGGGTGTGCGCGCCCATACCATTCGGCTGATGCGTGAAAGTACGAAACTTATCGATGAAGATTTTCGCCAGTCTGAAACAGCCAAACTGATGTTTATGGATATTATCAGCCAGCAGCGAGGCGTAACACATGAAATGCGTCGCATGAACCGTTACGGGATCCTGGCTGCCTACATACCCGCCTTTGAACAAATTGTCGGCCGTATGCAATATGACCTGTTTCATGCATATACCGTGGATCAGCATACACTGTTTGTCGTACGCAATATGCGACGCCTGTCAGTACCGGAATTCTCCCATGAATACCCGCTGGCAAGTGGCATTTTTCATCATCTCCCCAAACCTGAACTGCTTTACCTGGCCGGCCTGTTCCACGACATTGCCAAGGGTCGCGGAGGTCGTCATGAAGAACTGGGTGCCGAGGATGCGGAACATTTCTGTCTCGACCACGGCCTGACTGAACAGGATAGCCAGCTGGTGGCCTGGCTGGTAAGAAAACACCTGCTGATGTCAATGGTCGCGCAACGTAAAGATATCAGTGATCCAGACATAGTTACGGCATTTACCAGGGAGGTTGAGGACCAGGTTAAACTGGATTACCTCTACCTGCTAACCATGTGTGATATCCGGGCAACCAATCCCAAGCAATGGAATTCATGGAAAGACAATCTATTGTCAGAGCTTTATCACAAGGCATCAATAGCTCTGCGAGTAGGTATAGATAACCCAATGAATCGTGAAGCAGCCATTAACGAAGCAAAAACTTCGGCTATGCGCCTGCTGGCTCAAAAAGGTGTTTCTCCCGAACACATCACTGATCTCTGGAAAGATTTCAATGACGACTACTTTCTACATCACAGTCGCTATGAAATTAAATGGCATACCCAGTTGATTCTGAAAAACTCAAATCAATTACCCATTATTTCAGCAAGGGAAAGTGACAAGGGACAAATTGAAATATTTCTATACACTGAACGACAACATGGTTTATTTGCAAGAATTGCCTCTGCCATAGACCAGCTGGGCTTAAACATTGTTGACGCCCAGTTAATGACTACTGAAAAACAAATTTACCTGGATACATTTAAAGTACTGGAAAATGATGGCCAGAACCCTGACCCTCAATATCGGATCAGTGAAATCATAAAACGCCTCTCCACAGTTATTACCATCCCTGATTCATTACAAAAAGATTACAAACGCGAGCCATCAAGAGTACAGAAAAGTTTTGCCATAACAACTGAAGTTAATTTTGAACAGATGCCAGGCAAACAGATAACCATAATGAACATCAACACAACTGACCGTCCAGGATTACTGGCACGTATTGCTCGTGCTTTTATAGATTGCGACATTCGAATTCACAACGCAAAAATATCCACAGCCGGTGAAAAAGCAACTGATACATTTTTTATCACTAATCGAAACGGCCCACCACTTCTTGATGAAGAAACCTGCCTCAGACTTGAGTCATCACTCAATAAATATTTATCCGAATAAGCCGATAAAATATTTATTGAGTAATCTGCACTATACTGAAAATTAAGTATAAATTCAGACACACAAAACCATACTAAAAATAACAATTCTCATTCCATAAAAAACAGGCGAAATTTCATGCGTCACATGAAATCCGGTAACCAGATCAGAACATTCATGTTCGCTGCAGTAACCATTTTATTTGCCAAGGCATTAACTGCTGGCAATGCCCTGGACTCTGTTATTGCTATGGACAGTTCAGGCAGCATGAAAAAAACAGATCCCGAAGAATTACGTAAACCTGCTGCCAAACTATTTATTAACCTGCTTAATGACGACGACCAGCTTAGTGTTATAAGC
>JAOUQA010000444.1 GCA_029879605.1 Gammaproteobacteria bacterium | reverse complement strand
AATAAATTCATCCGGGTAAATTAAACTTCCATCCGCCTGTTTCCAGCGAACCAATGCTTCTGCACCAACCATCTCACCGCTACTCAGGTCTATCTGTGGCTGAAAATAAAGAATAAACAATTCATCCTTTAATGCATTATTTAATTCTTCTGCCGTGATCGCTGAAGATCTTGCTGCCACAAATTTTTTCTCTGTTGATTCACCCTTCACGTTGATCTTGAGCAAATCTTGCAATCTTCCAACTTTAATGGGTTTGCACAGACTCACGATAATATTCAAAGAATGCGCACGTGCCAGCTCTTCTGCTGAATGCAGGACACTGGTGTCATTACCACTGATCAATATCAGGCTAGACTTACATTGCTTACTGGCCAAGGCACGGATGACTTCAATACCATCCATCTCTGGCATATTAAGATCAAGCAAAATAATATCATTATCAGTGGCTGGCTCAGATAAAAAGCGTGCCGCATCATTAAATACAATCGAGGTATAACCAACCTCCTCAACTGCAGCACTCAACATCTCTGACATCTGAACATCGTCATCGATTATGTATATTTTAGGCGTCATAATTATTCAGACTCATTAATTATCATTTTGGTATTTGCTTTCTTTAGAGCCTATGCAATCTCCAGCTTCCATCTCTGAAAAATTAAGAGGATTGCTCGTCAGCAGCTAATTTTACACAAGAAATCACCGCTTAATTGCAGTCAGATAGTCTTTCGTAATCACATTAACCTGGCTTAAACTCATTAAATGTTCTTCAGCGGTTTATTCATTGTTATATACCTGCAATAACCATTTTTAAGGGACAGGCAAACACCGGGTTTTATAAAAAATCCTTATATTCTGAAGTAATATCGAGTGAACTCGCTTAGCTCATCAGGAGATATTGATACCTATCTGATGGTGGTTATCTCTATTTTTCAAGTATAGACAAATCATGAATATTTTTATATTTATTGTCTATAACAGGCATAAATAATCCATATTATTACCCCAAATAAACAGCTCATCTATCTGATAAACCCTTTATCGAGTTATGTCGTTTTGTCAGCTTCATCAATGCTTACTCAGCTTCTCCTGATTATAAGATGATAGCGGCAAAATAGACGCAAAATGCATTAAATCGACACGATCATACTATAGCGACCGCCGGCAGCATGTAAACCTACAGCCGGAGACAGCATATTAATGACACTCAGCCAAATCTAGAAACAATCTAGATTTTAATGGTATAGTGTAAAATAAAAATATCGATTCAGACCCTGAAAATTAATATGCAAAACAGTTCCGCCATAAAATTAATCTCAAGACCCATCTTTTACTACCCTCTAATATTACTCACTGCATTTTCAGTTCTTCGTTTTTTAAATCTGCAAATAGAAGAACAGCTTGGTTTTCGCATTTTAAACCCTGCCATAATGGGAATAATTATAGGTTATGCATTTGGCCGGCAAATCGAACGTGAACGTGAGTTACATAATGTGGCGATTTCCGATCCATTATCTGGTTTATATAACCGCATGGGTTTAAACACCCATATCAGCCATATCTTTTCCAATAATACTGATAAAAGAACCGTAAGCATCATCTCAATCGATATAGACGACTTTAAAATAATAAATGACACATATGGGCATGATATCGGTGACATGGCGCTATCTACCCTCGGTAACATCATCAAAGACAACACCCGGGCAACCGATATCGCAGCACGATGCGGCGGTGATGAATTTATCATTGTTCTGCCACGGGCCAGTTATGATGCTGCAATGAGGGTCGCTGAATCCATTATCGAGCAAGCAAATAACACGCCGATTAAAATTGACAATGATCACGATATTAAATTGGGTGTTTCTATCGGACTTGCCAGTGCTGAAGACTCCACCCTTTCCAGAAAAGAACTGTTCAAATCATCTGACCAGCAGCTATATAAATCCAAACATTCAGGTAAAAACAAAATCTGCGGAATACAGGCCTGATCACTGTCAAACAGGTGTCCAGGCTTTTCTATAGCCTGGAATTTTAACCCCCACGCCCTCCTTTCATTGCTAAAATACACGTTTAATCCTGACACATACTGCCAGCGAAGCTATAACCAGCTGCATATGCTCACCGTACTCAAACCGGACTATTATTTTGACTCAAACTGCCTTCTCGTCACTTAAACTGCATGCTGACCTGCTAAAAAACTTATCTTCTCTCGGTTACGAGCTGATGACGCCGATACAGGCACAGAGCCTGCCGCATATCCTGGCGGGCATTGATACCATCGCACAGGGGCAGACCGGTTCGGGTAAAACAGCCGCATTCGGTCTGGGTTTACTGGAAAAGCTGGAAGTAAAACGCTTCTGTATCCAGTCATTGGTGCTTTGCCCTACCCGGGAACTTGCCGATCAGGTGGCAAAAGAGATTCGCCGACTGGCACG
>JAOUQA010000054.1 GCA_029879605.1 Gammaproteobacteria bacterium | reverse complement strand
TTTTGTCTTTGGCCTGTATCTGCTGGCAGGTGCCTTTGCCGGGCTGGCTGCCGGCATGCTGGGTATCGGTGGCGGACTGATCATTGTCCCGGCACTAACCAGTCTTTTTCTACTACAGGGTATGCCCGCAGACATCATTATGCACCTGGCACTGGCTACATCACTGGCCACAATCGTAGTGACTTCCATTGCCTCCATCATTAGCCATCATCGTCATCAGGCAGTTCTCTGGTTCGTATTCTGGCAGTTAACTCCGGGTATTTTACTCGGCGCCTCTCTGGGAGGCTGGTTGGCCGGACAGATGTCTGGGGACTGGTTAAAACCTGTATTTGGCCTGTTTGAGCTGACTGTAGCCATCTACATGCTTACCGATAAAACGGTGACCCAACACCGATCATTACCTGGCATCATCCCCATGTCCTCAGCAGGCACCGTCATTGGTGGATTATCCGCCATAGTCGGTATTGGTGGCGGCACACTGACGGTACCTTATCTTTGCTGGAACAGCGTTCAGATAAGAAATGCCATAGCCACTTCAGCTGCCTGCGGCTTACCCATTGCACTTGCAGGTGCTATGGCTTATATGCTGACTGGCTGGCAGCAACCAGGCTTACCGGCTAATACACTGGGCTATATTCACCTTCCTGCCTTACTGGGAATTATTCTAAGTAGTGTACTGTTTGCACCACTGGGAGCCCGACTGACACATCGCTTACCCGTCAAAATTATCAAAAAGATATTCGCAGTGTTCCTGCTGGCTGTTGCCTTTAAACTGCTGGTTACTGAATTTTAATGTCTTTTAGCCGGGGACTGGCCACAGATTTTTTCGCAGGCTCAGAAACAGGATTTTTCAGACCCGACTGGTACCGGGTGGGATAGAGTATTTCAGTCATCCTGACAACAGCTTTAATAAATAACTCGCGGGGAAATTTCTGACAATGCTCACCCAACCAGTGCTGCACATTTAAAAATTCGGATTCACCAAGAATATCGTAAGTATCAGGCATGATGACATTGAAAGCAGAAAGATAACCGATCACCCAGTCAATAAAGTAATCCTGATCTGCCCCACCTCGCTCCACAGCATTTAGGTACCCGGCACAGGTTTTTGCTCCAGCACCATACACCGCGTAACTACCTTCGAAATCCCGTGCCTGTATACTGGTAGCAATCAACAAACAGAAAATTATTAAACCGGCTCGGGCCATTTATCTTCACTCCATGTGCTGTACAGCTAAAACTATAGACTTTAATAAAAAAATTGCATAACAACAAAAATAAGACTATTGTCTGATTAATTGCCCTGCACTGTCACACAATATGCCAGAATCTCAAAAAACCCAGTTAAAAATATCAGTTCTTAGCGACTATATCTGCCCGTTTTGTTTTATTGGCCATAAACGACTGGCAAGCTTGAGAGATAATTATGATCTCAAAATTAACTGGTGTTTTGTAGAAATCCACCCGGAAACACCGGCACTTGGCTACAATGTGAGTATGCTGGACTACAGCCAGGAACACTGGGATGAATTAATGACAAACCTGCAGCAGCTGGCCAGTGAAGAAAGCCTGCAATTATCACCTCAGACCATTACCACCAATTCACGCAAAGCCCTGTTACTGGCTGAAGCTACCAAATCCCTGGGACCAGATTACTTTTACCTTCTGCATGAAAAAATTTTTGACGCCTATTTTATTAAAGGCCACAACATTGGCGATGAACAGGTACTCCGCCGACTCGCGGCCGAATGCAATATCCCGGAACAAACCATCGAAACAGCCTGGAACGATCCATTTGCGAATGGTCCAGAGGACAGCACACCAAAAGCCCTGTTGCCCTATTTACAATATGCTGGCGTCATTCAGGCAAGGAGTGTACCAACATTCATTTTTGGCAAAGAAATACTCAACGGTGTAGTCACAAAAGAAACCCTGCTGGAAGCCGCCCGCCGAATGGCCTGATGAAATTTGCTGAATTTGTCCTATGCTTTTAACAGGAACAACTTACAACGTAGTAGCTTAATATGAAATTTCCACCCAGTAAATTCTGGAACTATTCAATCAACACCTATCAGCTCCCAACGATCGAGCGCGTATGTTTAAAACTGCAACAGCTCTATGATGCGGATATAAATATACTGCTATATTGTTGCTGGGTCGGCGAAAAACACATTTTGCTGGATGAAAAAGATATAGAAAAACTGATCTATGTTGGCCAGCCCTGGCAAACCAATATACTGGTTCACATCCGCAATGCTCACCATACTTTAAATACCAGCAATGTCACCCTTGCCGAAGATGTGCTGGAAGAAACCAGGAAAAGTATTTCTGAAATGGAAATAAATGCTGAGCATATGGCGCAACTAGCACTGGAAAAAGCCATTAACCTGAGAAATAAACCCAGAAATAAACACCTTGATAGCAGGGACTGTGCCCTGCATAACCTGCAACACTATTTTCAGCAGTTAAAACCGAGTGATGATAAGGAAGCAAACAGGCTAATACAGGAAATTATTTTTGCCCTGCCATCAGACAACACTACATCTACACAACCAGCACTCACCACAGGCAAATTAATCCGCACCTGAGAGCGCCTGCTTTAATTCCTCATTAACCGGTTCATCACCTAACCATATTTTTAACAATGCCGGATAAAAACTCTCATCCTCAATGACACCTTTTTCCTGTCCATTCAAACTGACCCTGGTACCTGAACCAGGAATCCAGTCTAGATAATACACATCATCTGTCACAACAGTATCAAACAAAGCATTAAACTTTTTAATAGCTGGCTCCAGCCGTTTATATTCTTCTTCACCCAGGTTAGATTCAAACCCGTCCAGCCATGCATCAACCAGTTTTTCCTTTTCTACTTTGTCATAGACAAAGTGCATGACCATTCGCTTTCCCTGTTTAGACTCAATAATCATATTCAGATCAGTAGCTGTATTTTCCATATATAAAGCAGCAATATAAATTTTGAAAAAAAACTTATAACGCACACCTATACCATTCAGCTTTAAATCATGCTCATAACCTGTCATAGTAGTTACTTCTGCAAACGATCTGTCCGCAATATCTACCGCATACACTGGCTGTATAAATACAAGAAGCAAACCTAGCAACCCAAAGATTTTCATTAGTAACCTCCTGTTTAAATTTAAACCTGATTCAATCATAATACCCACCCGAACCTTAACACCCAATTCTACATGAGTCACCCGCAAAAACCTTTCAAAAAACAACGAATATATATCATTTATATTCTGCTTAGCTGTTTTATAACGGTTACCTTTAATAGTATTCATTCATATATTATTAATACCCCGGTTGATTCCAGTAGTTTTATTATGCCACTCATAGCAGGCATCCTGTTCGGTTACCTGTTAGCCAAAAACAAACTATTAAGTAAACACCTGAAAATACTGGCTGATACTGACCTGCTAACCGGCCTGTTAAATCGCTCCATGTTTATTCACCTGCTCAAAACTGAAATTCTCAAAACCAGCCGCTATGGTGGCACCTTTTCAGTCATCTTTATTGACATTGATCACTTCAAATCAGTCAATGACCAGCATGGCCATCAGGCAGGTGACAAAGTCCTGTCCGATTTTTCTCAGCTCATAATGGAACATAATCGCATATCTGATATTTCAGCACGCTACGGTGGTGAAGAATTTGTGATTCTTTCCACTAGCTCTGACATCGAAGCGACAACAAAACATGCGGAACGTTTACGTACAGCTGTTGCAAATCATCATTTTGAAACGGCTGGACATATCACCTGCAGCTTTGGAATTGCAGAATTCAAAAAAGATGAAGATAACTACGAAACACTGCTAAAACGGGCCGATGAAGCTCTTTATGATGCAAAACAGAATGGTCGTAATCGTATAGAAGTACGTAATTAGTAAAAAATAACCGCTAACCAGACAAGCACCAGGTTAATCAGTGCCAGAGCAACCGCAGCTGAACCCTGATCCTTAGCACGACCAGATAAGTCATGCAGTTCATCACCGAAACGATCAACCACAGCCTCAATAGCAGAATTAATGATTTCAATAATCAGCACCAGCATTACACTGGCGATCAGTAATGCCAGTTCGACACCTGTTTCCGCCAGCCAGCATGCCAGTGGAATTAAAATAACTGCAAGTAATAATTCCTGGCGAAATGCTGCTTCATGAATACAGGCCGACTTTAATCCCTGCCAGGAATAACCCGTGGCTTTCAGTATCCTGGTTATGCCTGTGTTACCTGTCTTGGCCATCAGGAAGACTGGTTAACCCATGACAGATCAAGCTGCTTGGCCGCACGTACTTCATCCAGGCGCTTAACTGGCATGGTATAAGGTGCACCCTTAACAAAAGCACTATCATTTTCTGATTCACTCTGAATCTGCAACAAAGCATCGATAAAACCATCCAGTGCTTCTCTTGATTCCGTTTCAGTTGGCTCAATCAGCAAACACTCTGGAATCAATAATGGAAAATAAGTAGTCGGTGCATGATAGCCAAGATCAAGCAGGCGTTTGGCAAAATCCATTGCCGTTACATTTAATTCTTTAGCCTGCTTTTTCAGCGTCACGATAAACTCATGAGATGCGCGACGATCGGGAATGGCAATCTCGAAACCTTTGTTCTTTAATTGCGCCATCATGTAATTAGCATTTAAGGTTGCAAACTCACCAACCCGTTGCATACCTTCTTTACCCAGCAGGCGCATATAAACATACGCACGTAACAACACACCTGCATTACCCATAAAAGCAGACAGACGACCAATACTTTGCGGGCAATCATCTTCTGTTAACCAGCGATAGTTATCATTTTCTTTGGCAACCACGGGCAAAGGCATAAATGGTTTTAAACGTTTTGATACACCAATAGCGCCTGAACCCGGACCACCACCACCATGAGGTGTTGAAAAAGTTTTATGCAAATTTGAATGTATGACATCAAAACCCATATCACCGGGACGAATTTTACCGAGGATGGCATTCAGGTTGGCCCCATCATAATAAAGCAGGCCACCAGCTTCATGAATAGTCCTGGCAATTTCTTCGATGTTGCGCTCAAACACACCCAGTGTTGACGGATTAGTTAACATCAGGCCAGCTGTTTGTGGACCAACTGACTGTTTTAAAGCATCAATATCCACATCACCATTAGCCAGCGTAGGAATTTCTTTAACTGTGTAACCACACATTGTTGCTGTTGCGGGATTCGTACCATGGGCAGCATCAGGCACCAGGATTTCTTTGCGCTCAGTATCGTTATTGGCATCATGATAGGCACGCATCATGGCGACACCGGCAAACTCACCCTGCGCACCTGCCATGGGTGTTAATGAAAAACCTGACATCCCGGTTACTTCACAGAGCATTTCCTGCAACTCGTACATACATGACATAAAACCCTGGCTAAATTTTTCCGGGGCCAGTGGATGGCGGGATAAAAACCCGGGCAACATGGCCAGTGAATTACAGGCTCTCGGGTTATATTTCATAGTACATGAACCCAACGGGTAAAAATGGGTATCAATAGAAAAATTCTTTTGTGATAAAGACGTGTAATGCCTGACCACCTGTAACTCAGATAATTCAGGCAAGGGCGCAGATGTTTTACGTCTTAACTCGGCAGGAATATCATTTATCTCGCTTTCAACAACAGGTGACTGGGCAATATTTTTTCGTCCCGGGGATGTATGTTCAAAAATCAGCATGTTTATAAGCCCTTAATTTCAAAGTCCGCAAATACACGAACATTAAATCTACAATGTCATTCCGGATGGAGCGATAACACAGATCCAGAATCCAGAATCCAGAAAAATTTATGCTTTACCACATCCTGGATACCTGCTTTCGCAGGCATGACAAATAATTTCAAACAAATACTAAAATCCAAAGTATTCAGGATGGCAGGCACAAAAAACTGAAACATCATAAATTTGCGTTTATTAGCGTTCATTTGCGGATAATATTTTTTTCAGTTCAGCCGCATAGTCATCAATTTCTTCATCAGTACGCATTTCAGTAACACATACCAGTAACGCATTACCCAGTTGCGGATAATCTTTTGATAAATCATAACCACCAAGAATATTTTTATCTGCCAGTTTTGCTAAAACTTCAGCAACCGGTTTGTTCAGTTTTAAAACCACTTCATGAAAAACTGCACCATCAAACAAAACATCAACACCATCAATGGCCGATAGTTTCGCAATTAATTTATTGGTATTCTGATGACAGGCGGCCGCAACTTTTTCCAGCCCCGACGGACCCAGTAATGACATATAAATAGTTGAAGCTGTTACAACCAGGCCCTGGTTAGTACAAATATTCGAAGTCGCTTTTGAGCGGCGAATATGCTGTTCACGTGCCTGCAATGTTAAAACAAAACCCTCTTTACCATCCTGGTCCACGGTACGCCCAACAATACGACCAGGCATCTGTCGCACATGAGCTTTCTGACAACACATGAAGCCATAATAAGGACCACCCGATGACATGGGCGCACCTAATGGCTGGCCATCACCACAGGCAATGTCTGCACCTTTCTCTCCCCACTCACCCGGTGGTTTGAGTAATGCCAGGCTCATAGGATTCACCACGGCAATGACCATGGCACCGTTAGCATGTGCCCAGTCAGTGATTGCATCCACCTGCTCCAGGGTACCAAAAAAAGTGGGCTGAGAAATAACCACCGCGGTGATATCTTCACCTTCATAAGCTTTTAAAGCATCCATGGATGTTTGACCGGTAGTTTCATCTATAGCCACATCCACCAGTTCAATGTTCTGATGCTGGACGATACTTCGACTCGCACTGCCATAGACCGGGTTCACATTAGTTGGCAGCAGAATACGACGCGACTTCGATTTACGATTACCACGCACGGCCATTAACACAGCTTCAGATAAAGCTGAGGCACCGTCATACAATGATGCATTAGACACATCCATGGCGGTTAAGGCTGTCATCATGCTCTGAAATTCATAAATCAGTTGCAGTGTTCCCTGGGATGCTTCGGCCTGGTAAGGGGTATAAGCCGTGTAGTATTCACCCCGGGTTGTTATTTGCCACACAGCAGCCGGAATGTGATGCTCATATGCACCGGCACCCATGAAACAGATGGGTTGTCCATCCTGTTTTGCCCGCGCATTCATTAATCGACTGACTTCCATTTCATTCATCCCGTCGGGGACGCCATCAATGGACTGCGCTCTTAAATGAGCCGGGATTTCATCAAACAACTGATCAATGCTGTCAGCACCAATGACTGACAGCATGTCACGTATTTCATCTTCTGTGTGTGGAATAAAAGGCATAATTACGCTACTAAAAAAAACTTAAAATAAAATTTACTCGTCAGCAATTTCTGCTTCATAAGTACTGGCATCCATCAGCTGACCGATATCTTCATCATCGGCTGGCCTGATTTTAAATATCCAGCCATCATCATAAGGTGAACTGTTAATTAAATCCGGCTCTTCCACCAACGCCTGGTTGGTATCAACCACTTCACCAGTAATCGGCATGTAAATATCTGAAGCTGCTTTTACTGACTCGACCACGCAGCAGGCATCTTCCGCTGCATATTCTGAATCTACTTCTGGCAGTTCAACAAAGACGATATCACCCAGCAATTCCTGCGCATGGTCACTAATACCAACAGTCACTGTGCCATCATCTTCAAGACGAACCCATTCATGGGTTCTGGTGTAATACATATCGTTTGGAATTTCACTCATAACATTGTCCTCTTATACACTTGATGTTATTTTTTACTCAATACAGGATTGACCATCTCTGACAAACACCGGTTTTATCACCCGGGCTGACAAGAGCTTGCCACGAATTTCAACTTTACACTGCTCAGCAGTCGCTGCAGGTACACGGGCCATTGCAATGGCCTGTTTTAAAGTTGGCGAAAAAGTACCACTGGTAACTTCACCTTCACCCACGCCTTCTACGATTACTTTCTGATGACCGCGCAGCACCCCTTTATCGTCCAGTACAAGGCCAACCAGTTTCTGTTCCGGACCTTTTTCCTTTTCAGCCTCAACAGCCTCACGACCGATAAAATTCCGCTCAGCCGGCTGCCAGGCAATAGTCCAGCCCAGGCCGGAAATGAGTGGTGATGTGGATTCATCCATATCGGTACCGTATAGATTCATACCTGCTTCAAGACGTAACGTATCGCGGGCACCCAGGCCACAGGGGCTAATACCAGCTTCAATTAAAGCGTCCCAGAATTCTGCGGCTTCTGATTCCGGCAACATGATTTCAAAACCATCTTCGCCGGTATAGCCGGTGCGACCAACAAACCATTCACCACTATCGGCACCAAAAAAACGATCCAGGTCGGCTGCTGCCTGGCTGACATCGATGGGTAATGCCTGTAATGCTTTTTCACGCGCACGAGGACCTTGTACTGCGATCATGGCAAGATCATCTCGTTCGTTAATATCAATATTGAATTTTTCTGCCTGCTGCTGAATCCAGGTAATGTCCTTGTCACGGGTAGCTGCATTAACCACCATGCGGAACCAGTCATCCTGCATGTAATAAACAATCAGGTCATCGATAACACCGCCCTTTTCATTCAACATGCAACTATATAATGCCTTACCTGCCTGTTTGAGCCTGGCAACATCATTGGCAAGTAAATATTGCAGGAATGGAATAACCCCATTCCCTTTCAGATCCAGCACCGTCATGTGTGACACATCGAACATGCCTGCATCCCGACGCACCTGGTGATGCTCTTCAATCTGTGAACCATAATTTATAGGCATGTCCCAACCGGCAAAATCAACTATCTTGCCACCATGGTACAGATGCTTGTCATACAGGGCTGTTTTCTGACTCATAAGCGAACTCCATTGTCTATCAATGTATTCGCCCCTCTGTCCGGTTACCTGAGAGATCCTGATGACCATGTCATCATCCCCTTCGGTGGGCTCATACGTATTCGAGAGCCGCTCTCCAGAGTCAATTTGCCCGAGTGGGCGAAAGCTGTGGTCCTTTTACCTGAGCGTTTCCGAGCGGGTTGCGCCTTCGGTGACAGAAATAAGCCTGTTTAACAACTTAAATCCGTTCTCTCCCACAGCAGTAGAATTGAGCGGTGAACTATAAACCAGTCAGGTATGGATTTCCAATGAATTCCTTTCAAACTCTGTTTGTATATCATGCAGAAATCTGGAATTATCCCAGCTAAGCCAATAACCATCATCAGAACCATCATGGATCCCATTGATAGCAGCCAGATAGAACAATATTTAAACAACTTCAGTGACAATCCTTTTTACAAGGCCATTATCGTTATCATTGCCGGCTTTATCGCGGCCAAAATCGTCAATGTCATTTTCAGTAAAATCATGTTGCGCATTGCCAACCGTACCCACAGTAAACTCGATGATCATATCCTGCTCATCACC
>JAOUQA010000053.1 GCA_029879605.1 Gammaproteobacteria bacterium | reverse complement strand
GCTCGTTCACATGAAATAAGTAAATGCTTGCTATCTACTTTGCCCAGATCATTTGCGCTTTCAAAAATTATTATTTTATAACCTGTCGCCATCTCATTGAGAAGTGCCTGATTTAAATTAATAATTTTATGGCTCTTATCAGGCAGAGGTAAGGTGCGATTAACAAAATGCTTATTGAGCTGATTAAATATATACCGTACCGAGGGACGTAATAACTCCATATTTTCAATACGGACTCTGGACTGCATTGCCTGACGATTTAATTGTTGAAGCCCATTGTAGATTTCCCGGGTAAAATCACCCATGTTGGCCTGCTTTAGTTCAGCAAGCCATTTTTTAATTTGTTTGGGATGATTTGGGAAATCATCATCAGTTGGTGTTTTTTGTTCTGGAATGTATAGCTTCATTGGTTTTTATTGTATATCGCTAAATATCAATCCTGTATCCATCAGTATTTATCAGCTAAAAGCTATATGCCTGAGGTCTCTGGTATTTTATTAAAAATAAAGAAAATAAATAATAAAAACAATAAGCTGAATGTTGTTTTAAGCTTACTTTCATATAATTCAATATTTTATAGCCCATATACAGGTAATTTGCTTTTTTCCGCTGCTTTTTCTTCGACTAGTTCCGGTACCAGGTAGCCGGGTAATTTGTGTCTCAGCTCTTTCATAAGCTGTATCGCCTTTTGCCTTGGGACTTCAAAATGCTGGGCACCCTGCACTTTATCCAGTATATGTAGATAATACGGCAGCGTGTTGCAAGCAAATAGCTTATGGCTAAGACCTGATAAAATGACCGAGCAGTCATTAACTCCCTTGAGTAGTACGCTTTGATTCAAGAGCAAAATGCCTGCCTGATGCAGGTTTTGTAATGCATGTTGCTCGAGTTCTGTAATTTCTGCGGGGTGGTTGGCATGAATGACGACAACTGTCTTTAAACGACTTTTAGTCAGAATGGATGCCAGGCTATCTGTGATTCGTGCCGGAAGTATGACAGGTATACGGCTGTGTATTCTTAGTGTGTTTACATGGGGGATAGCAGATAGACCTTCGATTAATTGTTCAAGTTTGTTATTGGAAAGAACCAGAGGATCGCCACCACTTAATATCACTTCGTTGATGTCAGAATGTTGCTGTATATAACCCAGTGTGTCTTTCCATTGTTGCTTGCTGGAGTGGTTTTCACTGTAGGGGAAATGACGACGAAAACAGTACCGGCAGTGAATGGCGCAGGCACCTGTGGTGATGAGTAGTACCCGTCCCTGGTATTTATGCAATAAGCCTGGAACAGGCATGGCTTTCATATCGCCTACCGGGTCCTGTGTATAGGTCGGACTGATTTCCAGTTCAGCTGCACTGGCCATGACCTGTTTCAGAAGAGGATCATCAGGGTTTCCCGGTTCTATTTTATTGATATAAGAACGAGGCAATTTGAGGGCAAATGGTTTGCTGGCCTGCTCACAGGCGGGAAAGTCTTCAGGACTGAGCCTTAATAATTTAAGTAGTTCCAGTGGGTCTGTAATGGCATCAGACAGCTGTTTTTGCCAGTCGGGGGTGTGGGAATCTAAATTAAAGAGCGTAGATTTTGGCATTTTTGAGATTAAAAGCGTATTATAATCGCGTTTTTTGCGCCCTGAATAAGGTAAAAAGATGGCATCATACAGCACAAATGAATTTAAAGGTGGACTGAAATTATTACTGGATGGCGACCCTGTGTCCATTGTTGAAAATGAACTGGTTAAGCCAGGCAAGGGCCAGGCATTTAATCGGGTCAAATTACGTAATCTTAAAACCGGACGTATGATTGAAAAAACTTTCAAGTCTGGTGAATCCGTTGAAGCCGCTGATGTTGTTGATGTCGATATGGAGTTTTCCTATAACGATGGTGAATTCTGGTATTTCATGGATCCAAATACATTTGAGCAGGTAGGCGCTGGCGAATCTGCTATGGCAGATGCAGCTAAGTGGATTAAGGGGCAGGAGCTGTGTACTGTGACCTTATGGAACGGTGAGCCATTGACCGTGACACCCCCTAATTTTGTTGAGCTGGCAGTTACAGAGACAGATCCGGGTTTAAAAGGTGATACCGCCCAGGGTGGCACTAAACCTGCGACTCTTGAATCAGGCGCCGTGGTAAAAGTGCCCCTGTTTATTGAAGAGGGCGAGGTGTTAAAAGTCGATACCCGCAGTGGTGAATATGTCTCCCGCGTCAAAGACTAACTGGCGACCTGTAGCCTGTATTGAAACACTACAAACCAGGGCCCGAATGTTGCAAAACATCCGGGCTTTTTTTGCGCAGCAAGGTGTGCTGGAAGTTGATACGCCGGTGCTTTCAGCCGCCAGTATTACTGATCCTCATATCAGCAGTTTTAAGACCATCTATCAGGAACAGGTTTATTACCTGCAGACATCACCTGAATTCTTTATGAAACGTCTGCTGGCTGCTGGAGCAGGGGATATATACCAGATTGCCAGGGTATTCAGGGAGGATGAGCAGGGACACTGGCATAATCCTGAGTTCAGTATGCTGGAATGGTATCGTACCGGGCAGGATCACCATGGACTAATGGATGAAATAGAGCAATTACTGGCGCAGCTGGTCAACACCCTGGACACAACGGGTCACTGGTCGGTTGTTAATCGCATATCCTATGAACAGGCTTTTATTGACATTCTGGGTATTAACCCGCTGGATGCCAGTTGTGCAGAGTTAAAACACCTGACCTCAAAAAATAAAATTGAAATTCCTGTCGGTATGGATGAAGAAAATAAAGACATGTGGCTTGACTGGCTAATGACCCAGGCTATCGCACCTGCATTTTCAAAACAGGAATTTACATTTCTATATGATTACCCGGCATCCCAGGCTGCACTGGCGAGAATTGGTACAGATAATCCGGGAATAGCCCATCGTTTTGAAATATTTGCCGGGGAACTGGAACTGGGTAATGGCTTTTATGAGCTTATTGATGCGCAGGAGCAAGGCAGGCGATTCGATAATGAAAATCTGCGACGTCAACGACAGGGGCAGGAAGAAATACCAGTGGATAAAAATCTGCTGGCTGCATTAGAACATGGGTTACCAGAATGTTCAGGTGTCGCTATCGGGCTGGATCGCCTGTTAATGGTATTGCTGGGGAAAGCTCATATTACTGAGGTAGTAAGCTTTGGTATATCTCAGGTATAAGATAGGTTTGTCAGGCTTTTTTTACAAATTCAGATTTTAGTTTCATGGCCCCGATGCCATCGATTTTACAGTCAATGTTATGGTCGCCATCTACCAGGCGAATATTTTTAACCCGGGTGCCAACCTTGATGGTTGATGATGTGCCTTTGACTTTCAGGTCTTTAATAAGCGATACCGTATCACCATCCTGTAAACAGTTGCCATGGGCATCAAGAATTACTGGATCGGCTTCCAGGCTGATAGCTACTGAATCTATTGCCCATTCATGGGCGCATTCCGGGCAAACATACATGATACCATCCTGGTAACAGTATTCGGAATTACATTCAGGGCAGTCTGGAAGTTTGCTCATAATTATTGGTCAGTGAATTTAGGACTGAAAATATCGATATATAATACTCGATATTCAGATTTATAATTTGCTAATTAATCTAGAAATAAGGATTATTTTGAAGAGAGTTCGACAATTTTCTGGTTGCTGGCAGCAATGGTTCTTGCCATATCTTCGATGAGTTTGTTTACTGTCCCAGGTCTGGTTTTTAATAAATCCTGAAAATTTTCACTGGGTACGACTAGTACTGTGCAGTCTGATGTGGCAATCACCCTGGCAGTACGGGGTGTTCCGGTCAGGGCAGTTATAGCACCAAAAATTTCATCGGTTTTTATTTCGCCAACCCTGGTATTACTTACATAGGCATCGGCAGTACCTGATAGTAAGGTGAAAACCTCATTGTCAGTTGCTTTTTCTTCGATAATAATTTCATCTTTATTGTATTGACGGATTTCAGGATTAAATTCTGTTACTTCCTGGTTATAGTAACAGGCAATGAGTTGATAGCTGTGGTAAAGGCTGGATAGAAACCGTATTAAGGCCAGAGTTCGAACAGGATCTCTGTATATATTATTTAGAAACAGACCGCTGTCATATTCATCAACAATAATGGCAAACTCAGTTTTTAACCTGGTTGGTTTCTTCTGGGCTATGGTATCAAGGCCAACCAGGTCGCCTGCTTCATGGTTAATCAGTACATTATGGTCAAGAGTTTCTTTTAAAATACCTTCTTTGATCAGGTAGATTGATTGCGAATGATGGCAATCAATTTCTGTGTCAGCTGGAATACAGAGATCCGAGTTTTTGACTGGGATATCACTTACTAAGCTACTTACCTGACTGCAGCAGTCTTTCCATAGCTGTAGACATTCCTGAGGTATCTGGCTGTCAGTAAACATATGGGTTGATCCTGAATGTTTATTAACCATAAGTATAGTGTAGACAAATCGGCTTATTTGGTATTTTATGCATAATATGGCCTGTGCTTACACAGGCGTGATAATCAGGAAAAGATAATGTTAAGAAAATACATAACTTACAGAATCTCCAGATGGCTATTTTTATGCCTGGTGTCGTTTAATGTATCAGCTATTGATGTACTTTCAGTACGAACGATAGGGCTTGATCTGGCGGCTGATATTGCCAGTACAGCCATTAAGGAGTGTCGTAAAGCCGGCTACCAGGTCAGTGTTGTAGTGGTTGACCGAAACGGGGTAATTCAGGTAGCAATGCGTGATGACCTGGCTTCACGATTTACGTTACAAATCGCCGAAGAGAAAGCCAATGCAGTAATATTATCCGGCGTTACTTCCAGTGAGCTTAGTAAAAATCGCACTGATATAAAACAGGAGCTGAATCATATTGATGGCCTGATTGTTATGGCAGGAGGCGTGCAGATTGTTGCCGGCGGGCATAATATTGGTGCTATTGGTATTAGTGGTGCACCAGGCGGTGACCTGGATGAGGATTGTGCATTAAAAACTTTAAAACAATTTGCGGAGCGACTTGAGTTTGCCGAATGAGCCAGGTTTAAACCAGGAAACAATTATTGCCAGGTGCCGTTGCTGGATAGAGTCAACTGTGGTTGCGTTTAATCTCTGTCCTTTTGCACGTAAACCTTTTGAAAATACACAGGTTCGATACGTTGTCAGCAGGGCAGAAAATACAGATCAGTTACTGGATGATTTTCATGATGAACTGAAATTATTGCGTAGTACTGATATTGCTGAACTGGAAACAACGCTGTTGATTCACCCATACGTATTAAATGATTTTTTTGCCTATAATGATTTTCTTTCGGTTATCGATATGAATATACGGCAATGTAATTATCAAGGTGAATTTCAGGTAGCCAGCCTGCATCCCGCTTATCAGTTTGCTGATGCAGATATCGATGCTGCTGAAAATTATACTAATCGTTCCCCTTATCCGGTTCTGCATATACTGCGTGAAGAAAGTTTAAGCCGGGCATTACTGGGATATGCTCGTCCAGAAAGAATTCCAGAGCGAAATATTCGTATTACAGAAGAACTGGGGAAAGAAAAATTATCCAGTATCTTATCTAATTGCATGCAAATAAAGGTGGACTAATTAATGCCAAGACTCATCGGTATTGCAATTAAGCCTCATAATGAATATGAAATGAAGTTATGCGAGCAGGCCAGTATAACAACTGAAGCTGGAGTTGCTGGTGATAGCCGGGGAAAACCGGGGTCTCGTCAGGTGACCGTATTATCCCTGGTGGCATGGACCGAGGCATGTAGTGAACTGGGTATCCAGCTGGACTGGATTAAACGACGAGCCAATCTCCTGGTGGATGATATACCGTTACAGCAATCAATCGGACAGAGTATTATTATGGGTGATGCGGTGCTGGAAATAACAGGCGAGACTGACCCATGCACTCGAATGGAAAAGGTTCATAAGGGATTGTTTAATGCATTAGCAAAAAACTGGCGCGGTGGAGTTACCTGCAGGGTACTGAACGGTGGAACCCTGGTTACCGGGATGCCGGTTTCTCTGGGTAAATCATAAGTAAATGCAATAATTACTTAATCAGGATAAATAGCCAGATGCTTGATATGAGTATAAGCGCGATGGATAAGGCTAATCTTTTAGCCAGGTTTATATTATCAGGTAGTTCCAGTTTTTTATGTCGTACATGCTCACAGTTCTGTTCAAATTTGTTCCAGAGATCTATGATGGACTTATCGATATTCTGTTCACCTGCCTGCTGATCCTCAATATCATCTATTAATAAGGCACAGGCTGGTTGTCCTGTTGGGAAAGCACATTGACCAATGAATAGAATTTTTCCTTCAACTTGAATATCGTTAAAGTGATATTTTAGTGCTGCCAAAGTATGTTCAAAATTGAATAAAGGATTAGGGAACCGATAAGTACGTTTATCGACAACCTGTGCCCAGGTATCAATTTTGTCATCACCAAAAATATTTCCAGAAAGAAAATTAACTGATAATGCGATAATTCCGTTAGTTGTGAGAAAAACACGGTCAATTTGAATGGTGCTATCCATGCCATCATCAATAATTATGCCTTTTAACTGTTTGATGCCCAGTTTGGAGATCTTTTTTTCTATTTTATATTTTGTATGAGCCTGGTTTATGATGGTATAAAGAAAATAAACTGCAAGCAGGATTATGATTATTGCCACACCTATGCTTATGAGTGTTCCAGGATTTTGTTCTATTAACCATTGCTTCATGTATCTAGATACCACTTAAATATTTTTAATAAATTCAGATATGTATTTTAGCCTGTTTTGGCAAATATAATGAGATGAATGTGGATAATTTTATGTTATTGATAAAAAGCTAAAATAGTAAGATTCTTTCGAGTTTTCATAAAATCTATTCAGCTCAAGCATGTTAGTGCTTAAGAACCTCGGGTTTGCCATAGTAATAACCCTGTCCCCAGTTTATGCCAATATCTTTCAGGATGGCTTCAGTTGTGTCGTTTTCTATATATTCAGCCAGTGTTGTTATTTCAAGTCGGTTGGCTGTATCCTGTATGCCCTTAACAATTGCATGTACTTTGGGTTCATTTATACGTTTAATGAGTTCACCATCAATTTTTATGAAGTGGATAGGCAGATCAGCCAGGTATTTGTATGAAGAATAACCACTGCCAAAATCATCCAGTGCCAATTTGAATCCAAAGTCAATGAAAGGAGACAATAGATCCATGACGGCATTGATATCGGTTAATAATTCTCTTTCAGTGATTTTTATAACCATACCCTGGCACGAATGACAGTGTTTCATAATAGTGGTTAACATTTCATCAACCAGTTCTCTATGGCGTAATAAATCAGCTGAGATATTAATAAAGTTGTTAATGCCAGTATTGCCAGCACGAAGGTTTGCTACACAGTGAGCAAAAGTCTGAAGGATTATATTTCTATCTACTTTATGTAGTAGCTGTAATTGATGGGCCGCATCAATAAACTGGTCAGCATGAATCAGGTTGCCACCAGGTGTGATAAGCCTGGCAAATGTTTCTTCTCCGACCAGCTGGCCTGTCTGAAGATCAATGATTTTCTGGTAAGCAGGGATAATTCTATTTTCACGAATTGCAGTATTCAGTTCATTACCAATGGTATAAATATCCTGCTCGATAGCATTTGCGCTAATAACTCGATTTCGACCCGTCCGTTTAGCGTGATAGAGTGCTGCATCGGCTGATGCGATTAATTTATCAATATTTTTGCCATCTTCGGGATAACTGGCAACTCCAAAACTGGCTGTGACATTCAGGGTGCTGGATGCCGATTGTATTTGCGTTGACTTTATATGCTGACGCATGCGTTCAGCAATCTGCATTGCATTGGCGTGATTTGATTCAGGCATTACACAGATGAATTCTTCTCCTCCCCAGCGTCCGAAGTAATCTTCAATGCGCATGATCTGTTCTACAGCATCTGCGACAGCTTTTAAAACTGAGTCACCCTCTTTGTGTCCCAGCAGGTCGTTGACCAGTTTAAAACGATCGACATCGAATAATACGATTGAGAATGCCTGGTCTTTACGTATGCTCCTGGATAGTTCGCGTTCCATGCATTCCTGAATGCCACGTCTGTTTAAAATACCTGTTAACAAATCATGACTGGCAAGATGTGTAAGTTCATTTAATAAGGTGCATTGTTCAAGTGATGAGTTAGCAAGGTGAATAAATGCTGAGAAGAAAGATGTACCTACCAGTTCAAAGTATGCTGGCATATCTGAATAGAGCATGATGACGCCTGCCAGCAGACCATTCTTTTGTCCTACAGGTAATGAGATGACAGAACGTAAGCCTGAGGCATAAGCTGCTTCCTGTTCTAAAATATCATATGTAGAAGTATTCCAGCTTTTCAGTGCTGAGGTAAGAGTTCTTATTTCTGCAGCAGTGCGAGGTTGTTGTGAAAAATCGTTAGCATATTTTACTGCTGGGCCAACACAATATTCAGGTGAAATAGCATCTGGTTCTAATTCGCCCATTGCAATCCAGGCAAGCTTAATTCGCTGACTGGTAATGATAGAGTCGCAAATGGCCTGTAATACAATTTCTGGTTCCGTATTTCTGGCAATACTGGCCATGGCTTTTAATAAGGCCTGGCTCAATACATAACGTTCATTGACTACATCAAAATTTGTTTTATCTTCCATATTCACTATTCTCATTTCCTTTCAAACAAACATAAAAGGTCAGCTTTAGATGTGAGATATTGAACTTGGTGGAGGGCCAACATCAGGGAATACATCAGGTAACTGCTGCAGACATTATATCAAGTCATGACGGTGGTGACTAAAAGTATGTTTTGTGCAAAAAATGATCTAAAGGATTGTAAGTTATTGAAAGTATGGTGATTACGTGTATTCTTTAAGCATCTTTTTATAACTTTTAAACCGACGAACGCTAATTTTATGGGTTTGTAAGGCCTGTTTTATTGCGCAGTCTGGTTCATTATCGTGATGACAATTTGAAAATCGGCATTGTCCTGAAAATGGTCGTATTTCTACAAAGCCGTCTAGGATACAGTCAGCCGAGGTGTTCCAGAGGCCAAAATCACGTACCCCAGGTGAGTCGATGAGTTCACCTCCACCGTCCAGGTGGTAAAGCATGGAATTTGTGGTGGTATGTTTGCCTTCACCGGTTGCTTCAGATAGTTCACCGACACGGATATCCTGTTCTGGTAATAAATGATTGATTAAGGATGATTTACCAACGCCAGAGAGGCCAACAAATATACTTGTTCTTGATTTAAGTACTGTATGAAGTTGTTCGAAGCCCTGGTCAAGGATATTACTGGTTTTAATGACCGGGTAACCAATGGATTGATACTCTGCTTCAAGATCATTAAAAAATTGTTGATTGCTGGTTAGTAGATCAATTTTGTTGAAAAGAATAACAGGGTTTGCTGGTAGA